>JAHEOB010000298.1 GCA_018610095.1 Halothece sp. MAG | reverse complement strand
TCAAGCTAGTTAAATGAAAGGGATCACTAGGGTGGGCCTTGCCCATCCTATAAGTTAGGACATTGTTGTTTTTGTTGTTCAACACGTTCCACTAACCATTGGGGTTTTCCTAAAACGGCGCGATCGTATAATTGTTGAAATTCGCGATGATAATGAGCAGCAACGGTGGGATTATCAATGACTAAGACGGTTTCATCATTGCGATAATTCGCTGAGGCTGACCAATTGTGCGATCCGGTAATGACAATTTTCTCATCTAGCACTGCAAATTTATGATGTAAGTTGTCTCCTTGTTCCAGTTCGGGAACGCCGACTGTGGAAATGGGATCATCCCAAGGATTGTTATCGTCTGGAATTTTACAATCTTGTGCTAACGCTACCCCCAACATATCTAACCCCTCACTGTAATTACGATAGGCAAACGAGGGATCAATTAAAGTTCGTAACTGAATCCCCTTGTCATTTAATCTTTCAAGAGTATTGGATAATTCCTGATAACTAAACACAAATAAAGCAATATCAATTGAACGATTTGCCCGTTTCAATTGTTGGGCAATGAAGCCATTACTACTTTCTTTCCAAGGTTTCGTGGGAGAGGTGGGAGAAAAATTGATCCTTACGGTATTATCACCGATTTGTAGGGGGGAAAAATCACGCTGCGGTTTCTGCAATCCAAATAAACTATCAGGTTCTCCACCAACACCATCCCCCCACATCATCTTAAATTCCTTGCGAAAAATTTGAGCGAGTTTTTTATGATTGATCGTCACCAAATTATTCGTATTCCCTCGACGATCTAAATTGGTAACATCACCATGAACATCACTGGGTGTAAAATTCGCTGAGGTAACGATAGTCGTGTTGTCATCGACGACGACAAATTTATGGTGCATTAAACCACTACCTTTTGAACCATCAGCAGTATCATCTAAAATGGGAATATTTGCTTGTTCTAAAATAACTAGGGCATCTCTCTGCTTAATTTCTGCTTCTGTTAATTTCCCATCTTGATTGATGTCAATAAAATCAAAACCTCTTTGGGCACGAAATTGTTCGCGATCGCGCAACTGATTAATTTCGGAACGAGAATAATCACTCCAAGGGCGACGATAAGTGTTATCAATAATGACGCGAACTTTAACCCCTTCTCGCTGTTTTTCAACTAATGCTTTAGCAATTTTCGGTAAGCGAAATTCTTGTACCGCGATATCAATAGTGTCGGTTGCAGAAGCAATTTCATTAATAATAATTTCTTCTAAATTATCTCCCAATCGTTCTTGTTTCGAGTAAGGATCAGTATAATTTGCACCTTCTGCCCGATTATAATTAAAATACGCTTGAATGTACTCATCCTGTGGAAGGGGTTGCGCTCGAACAATTTGGGAGGGATTCTGTTGAGGACAACCACTTAACAGAATAATAAAACAACTACAAAGAAATAACAGAAAATATCGCATTACAGTGATCAGTTAATAAAGTTGGCAATTTCAGCTTTTGTCTATTTTAAATAAACTGCAGCGCGATGCGCCTAGCGGGCACGGTTACCAAAGGGAATATCGGGCAATTAACAGGTTAGTCAAGGCACTTGCCAAGCAGTACCAATTTGCATATCCTGGAGAATCACTTAGTTAGACCGTTTCTAAGAAGTCATGCTATAGTAGGGGGCTAATCAGTGACAAATTACCACTTAACTGTAACAATAGTTTCCCAAAATCGTATTATGAAAAAATTAATGATTCGTTAATTGCAATCTTCCTTTATCACCCTATTTCCACAGGATCAACATTAATCGTTAAACTAATATTTTTTGGACAAAAATTGTATAATTCTCTTAATTGAGAAACTGCCATTTCTTGTTCATCCCACGGGAATTTTAATAAAATTTGCCAACGATAACGACGGGCAACTCGCATGATACTGGCAGGGGCAGGGCCTAAAATTTCATGGTTGGTGTCTGCTAATAGTTGACTTGAAACATCGGCTAATAAGGTAGCTGTTTGTTGAACTTCTACGGCATCTAAGCCACTTAAATTGAGTAAAACTAGTTTACGAGAGGGAGGATAATTATAAGCATAACGGTTTTCCAGTTCCGCGTGGGCAAATTGTTCATAATTATGGTTTCGTAAGGCCTCAATTACAGGATGATTGGGGGAATAGGTTTGAATGATCACTTGCCCGGGATCATCGCCTCTGCCTGCCCTACCAGCAACTTGGGCAAGGGTGGAAAAAGCACGTTCTGCTGCCATATAATCAGAACGATGTAAAATGCCATCAGCAGAAACCACAGCGACGAGGGTAACTTGGGCAATATCTAGCCCTTTAGTTAACATCTGCGTTCCCACTAATAAGTCTGCTTCTTGATTGGTAAATTGTTTTAATAAAGAACGATGTGCCCCTTTGGTGCGGGTAGTATCACTATCAAACCGTAACACTCGCAGTTCTGGAAATTCTTGATCCAGTTGTTGCTTTACCCGTTGCGTTCCAGTGCCAAAATGTTTTAAGTAGGGAGAACCACAGGTGGGGCATTGCTTTGGTTGCACTTCCATATGATTACAGTAGTGACAGCGTAAGGTCTGGTTTCCCCCTTGGTGAGTATAGTGATAGGAGAGGGAAACATCACAGTGGGGACATTCCATAACGTAGCCACAACTGCGACAGGAGACAAATGTGCTATGCCCGCGACGGGGAATAAATAAAATGCCTTGTTTGCCGTTGGCTTGGAGGTTGCCTAAAGCCGTTTTTAGGGATTGACTGAAAATGGAACGGTTCCCCTGTTGCAATTCCTTCCGCATATCAACGATCAAAATCGGGGGGAGGGGGCGCGAATAAATCCGTTCCGGTAAGGATAAATACAGAGTGGATTGCGGAGAACTCTCTTTAATGGTTGCCCATGTTTCTAGGGAAGGCGTGGCGGACCCCAGTATTAGTGGACAATTGGCCATTTGCGCTCGCCATTTAGCAACCGTACGGGCATGATAAGTGGGGAGGCGTTGCGTTTGTTTAAAACTGCTGTCGTGTTCTTCATCTAGGATGATCATCCCAAGGTTGGGGAGGGGGGCAAATACCGCAGAACGAGTACCAATCACGATTTGGGGTTCACCCTGTAGCATTTGTCGCCAAGTGTCGTAACGTTCCCCTGGGGAGAGACCACTATGATAAATACAAACTTGTGATCCGAATCTGGCACGAACGCGATCGCACAGTTGAGGGGTTAATCCAATTTCGGGAACTAACATCAACGCAGACTTCCCTGATTGTAAAATCGGCGCGATCGCTTGTAAATAAACTTCCGTCTTCCCTGATCCCGTCACCCCATGCAGCAAAACTTGGGTATAATCATTCAAGTTATTAATGGCATCAAGGGCTTGTTGTTGTGCCTGATTCAGTGATTTTGGCGAATCCCCTTGTTGGCTCGGAGTAGGCGCTAATCGTAACTTTTCTTGTTGTTGGATCACCACACAACCTTTCTTTTCTAAGGCAGAAACGGTACTCGATGTGGTGGAAGATAATTGTAATAATTCTGTTAACCACAATTCGCCACCGCGACGACGTAAAATTTCTAGCACTTCTCGTTGACGAGCGGTTAATTCTGGAGAATCGCCCACCAACATGACTGCTTTTTGTCGTTTTGGGCGAGACGTTTGAGGCGGTTGCAAATAACTTTCTGCCCATCCTTTGCGGATTAATTCATTAATTCCCCGTTGTGCCCCTTTAATTTGATTGCGTAGATAGATCGCACTGTAGTCTCCTGCTTTTTGAGACTTTAAAAGGTTTAATACCGATGCTGCTACAGGCGAACAAAACGTTTCTGCCCCTTCTGGAATGGCTTGGAATTGCAATTGAATCCGCAGTTTGGATTTATCTAATAATCCAGGGGGTAATGCTGTATGAACAACCGATAATAAGGGGGCACAATAATAACGAGCGACTTTTTCTAATAGTTCCCAATAATGCCGTGGAAACAGCCCGCGACTCACCACTGTCTCCACATCACGAATTTGATTTTCTGATAAATTTTCCGGTAGCGAAGACACTAAACGAATGGCAATTCCACCAACGGTTTGACGTTGTAGGGGAACATTGAGAATATCTCCTGGTTGAATCGTCAAATCCCCAGGCAAACGATAGGTCAAAAGTCCTTCAATTTCAGGACAATCGACTAAGACTTCCACCCACTGTGCTTGTGAGTCATTCGTGTGATAGCTAGCTTGATCTGCTGCAACTGTAGGGGTGACAAGGGAATTGACCATTCAGTTATCCTGCCTTAACCGCTTTTCTGATTTTAGCAATTTCATTGTTATGCTAAAATTGCCAACTGTGGAGAGGTGGCAGAGCGGTCGATTGCGGCGGTCTCGAAAACCGCTAGGAGCGTTCAGCTCCTCGGGGGTTCGAATCCCTCCCTCTCCGTTTTGTCCAAGATGATCGTTACAGAAAAGGGGCAAAAAGCATAAGATAAAATTAGTTAACACTAAGTTGCTTCTAGCTAAACCATGACCGCCCAAATTTTAGTTGTTGAAGATGAATCCAAACTTGCTCAATTTATTGAGTTAGAACTGCAATATGAGGGTTATAATGTCACGACGGCTAATGATGGCTTTGATGGATTAACCCAAGCGCGAGAAGCTAATCCAGATTTATTAATTTTAGATTGGATGTTGCCAGGGATTTCTGGGTTAGAAATTTGTCGGCGGTTACGTCAAACCGGGAGTAAGGTTCCTGTCATTTTATTAACGGCTAAAGATGAAATCAGCGATCGCGTTGAGGGATTAGATGCAGGGGCTGATGATTATGTCGTCAAGCCGTTTAGTATTGAAGAACTGTTTGCCCGCGTTCGTGCCCATTTACGTCGCAATCAAGAAGAAGAAACTGATCTCCTGCAATTTAGCGATTTAAAACTCAATACTAGCACCCGAGAAGTTCATCGTGGCGATCGCGCGATCGAATTAACAGCAAAGGAATTTGAATTACTCCACTATCTGATGCAACATCCCCGTCAAGTGTTAACCCGAGAACAAATTTTAGAACGGGTGTGGGGCTATGATTTTATGGGTGATTCCAATATTATTGAAGTCTATATTCGCTATCTACGATTGAAATTAGAAGCCCAAGGAGAACCTCGTCTCATTAAAACCGTACGCGGAGTGGGCTATGTTTTAAAAGAAT
>JAHEOB010000297.1 GCA_018610095.1 Halothece sp. MAG | reverse complement strand
ATTGAACCGGAAGTTGCTGAACAACTGCAAAGTCAAATTCCTAATCTTCAATATTATCCAGTGCCCCGCATTTGTGTCTTAGAAACCACTCCCCCACCGTCTCGAAGTGGTACAATTGGACTGGTGACAGCCGGCACCGCTGATATTCCAGTAGCCGAAGAAGCAGCCTTGACGGCAGAATTATGTGGATTTAGTGTGAAACGGTTATGGGATGTGGGTGTAGCAGGGGTTCATCGCCTATTTCGCCATCGCGACCTTCTCAACCAAGTTCATGTCTTAATTGTTGTAGCTGGTATGGAAGGAGCTCTCCCCAGTGTCGTGGCAGGAATCGTGGATTCTCCCGTCATTGCCGTTCCCACCAGCATTGGCTACGGAACCAGTTTTGAAGGCATTGCCCCGCTATTAACCATGCTCAATTCCTGTTCGGCAGGCGTCGGAGTAGTTAATATTGATAATGGCTTCGGAGCTGCCATCCTTGCTGGGCAAATTTTACGCACCGCCGAAAAACTGAACACCACATCCTTTTGACACTGGCTCATTAATCGGGTATAATAAAAAACTGTCTTGGAGAGGTGGCTGAGCGGTCGAAAGCGGCGCCCTGCTAAGGCGTTAGGGGGTTGACGCCCCCTCGAGGGTTCGAATCCCTCCCTCTCCGTTGCTAATCGCCCATCAACCAAATGATTAGCGCGGCAAGGATTACTAACAGCACAAAATTAAGTACTGATTGGAGCCAATCGAGTAGATTTAACGGTAGATACACCAATAGTTGTGTGAAATAGTGACTAACCAAAATTAAGCCCAACAAAAACGTTAATCCCCGAATCATAAGCCTCAGACAAAAGAGAGATTTTCAGCCTTGATCAAAAACGATAAAATAGATTGTGACCTACTAGACCGATATTATAGGAAGACCTGTGTTATCAACCCTAACCGCAGACTTTCGGATCATATTTGAACGAGATCCTGCCGCCCGTAACTGGCTAGAGGTCATCTCGTGCTACCCAGGGTTACAAGCCTTATTATTTCACCGTTTTGCCCATTGGCTTTATCAGATTGGTCTGCCACTAATTCCCCGTCTGATTTCTAATCTAGCGCGTTTTTTGACTGGCATTGAAATTCACCCTGGGGCCCAAGTTGGTAAAGGGGTATTTATTGACCATGGTATGGGCGTGGTCATTGGAGAAACCACGATTATAGGCGACTATTGTCTCATTTACCAAGGGGTTACCCTGGGTGGAACTGGGAAAGAAACAGGGAAACGTCACCCCACCTTAGGAGAAAATGTGGTTGTTGGTGCAGGGGCAAAAGTCCTTGGGAATCTTCAAATTGGCAATAATGTCCGCATTGGTGCGGGATCAGTCGTATTGCGGGATGTCCCCTCAGATTGTACGGTTGTAGGCGTTCCGGGTCGCATTGTGTACCGTTCCGGGGTTAAGGTCAATCCCTTAGAACATGGCAGTCTCCCCGATTCAGAAGCCAATGTGATTCGTGCCCTGTTAGATCGCATTGAATCCCTTGAAGAAGAAGTGCAGAACTTACAACGGCAACAAAATTGGACTGCCTCTGTTGTTTCCGCTTCCGATTCCTCAGAAAAGTCTCCTCAGTGTAAATTGGAGGATCGCGAGATTGAAGAGTTCTTCCATGGAACGGGTATCTAATCTTACCCGCAGCTTCTCTCAGGAGTTGATTCCCCCAAAATAGGGGGATTTTTCCTGATCAATATTGGACTAAGGTAATGATGGGGACATGGGGTAACTTTTCTCGTCCCCCTAACTCGGTTAGTTCCACAATAAAACCAAATCCCAGTAATTGAGAGCCTACCTTGTTAATTAACTCCGCCGTCGCTTGGGCTGTTCCCCCTGTTGCAATAAGATCATCCACAATAATGACGTTAGACCCTTGGGGTAAGGCATCTTGGTGCATCTCAACTTTGTCTGTTCCGTATTCTAAATCATATTCAACACTGTGAACGGCTGCTGGAAGTTTGCCGGGTTTACGAACAGGAACAAACCCTGCATTAAACTGATAGGCAAGAGTGGGACCAAATAAAAAGCCTCTGGATTCAATCCCAACCACGTAGTCAGGCGTTAGATTAGCATCTCGAAATTTCGTTTCAAACGTTTCGATCGCGTAACGAAGTCCTTCGCGATCGCGCAGTAGCGTGGTAATATCTCGAAAGACAATGCCGGGTTTGGGAAAATCGGGAATATCTCGAATCAGTGCTTTTAAATCCATGGCTCACTTGAGTTAACGTCCTTAAGGATTATCGCATCTTGCCCGAGGAAAAACAGTATCAGTTACTGGAATTAATGAATCGCCCCACCGCAACAGTAGGGCGAGTTCCATAATCAGTTAGGAGTCAGGTTAAACAATTACTAAAATAATTCCTAGCGCGATCGCGCCAATACTCAAAACAAACGACCAAAAGCGATGGTAACTGTTGACGACTGTGCCATTGTCACTTTTAAGGCGAATTAAATCGGTCCAAGGTATCATCCCACGGTAAAACCAACCAATACTTTCCACTGACATGCCAATCAAGCTTTTAACCCGTTTCATGCCAAATAGGAAATTGCCTAGTGGACCAAACCGAGAGGCATAATGTAAAAACATCAATCCCGTAGAATCTTGTAATTTCAAATCCGAACCAAAAGCATAACCAGCATCACCGCGCCCAATAAGTTCTCCTTGTAATTTCACAGGTTTGCCACGCAGCGGAGAGGCATAAGGATTAGACATCAATGTCAGCACATCGGTTTCAACGGCATTTTTGAAGCTGGGGCGTTGAACCATAGTTTTGAATAATTTTCCGAAGCCCCAACCAAGCAAAATACTACCTACTATGACTAAAACTCCAACCGTAGGAACTTCCAAGGCAACTAAAGTCACAGAAATAATTAATCCAGCAATCACACCAATGATAGGGGCAAGATAAAGGAAAATATCACCGACAAAGTTCCCATAAAGGCGTTTTTTATTTAAGTTATTGCCTTCATTGATGACTTCGCCCATGTTAAATTCTTGTTCTAATCCCAACTGTTCTGCATAGGTACTTAAGGCGCGGACTCGTTTGCCTGTTAAGGGATGGGTGGAATTGAGTTCCATCAGCCATGCCCAAGGATTAAACAAATCCCAGAGAAAAACACGCCCCACTTGAGTCGGTTCTGCTGCAACACGGTAAGCCGTTGCTGTGGAACTTGCAGCCTGTCCATCATAGATGCCTAAGGCACGAGTTCCCTGTAATACCCGACTTGGTTGTTGGGCTTTTTGACCTTCCTCGACAATTCCATAGGCGATTTTCACCAAAGCCCGTGACAAAGCATTGGGGTTGCCAGTACGTTCTGTTGCAAAGTGATCGGCTAAATATTCTCGGGTACGGGACAGATATAACAATATATAGGTACCAAGCATATAGAAAACATAGGCAGCTAAGGCAATATTGCCAATAATACCGCCATTATCGTCATTGTCACCTTGAATCTGTGTAGCATAAACATAGATAAAATAAGTAATTTGTACTAATGTATTAGCAAGGGTCATTACCGCAAAGTCCCAATTAACGATATGACCCATTTCGTGAGCGTAAACGGTAGCAACTTCATCATCATCCAGATAGGTAAATAAGCCTTCTGTTACCACCAAGCGAGCATTATTGGGCAATGAACCGTAGGTAAAAGCGGTGGGATTTTCATCATCAATAATTCCTAAACGAGGACGTTGCAAGTTTTGTTCTTCACAAATGCGGTTAATCAGTTCTGCAGTTTCTGGACTTTTGCTTTCAATATCTGTTATTGACACCCACTGCGTTCCATACAAAAACCTTTGCATCAAATCCATTAAGATTGGGGAAAAGAAAAAGGATAGTAAGTTAAATGCCACCGTAAGTGCAATCGCTATAAACAATCCGACAGTGGGATTGGGACTTTGCACAATAAAAATTAATGCTAATAATAGGGCTAAGACCATCCCAAATAGGAGGCTTAAGGTTACGGTCGAAGCTAAAAGCAGTTTTCCGCCTCCTGCTAGTGCAATTTTTAACCCCGTTGTGGGAGTACCTCTTCCTTGGGAATTAGAATTGTCTGCTTGATAAGACATTTTTCCCTGCCTCGTTATTTCAGCTATTTATTAGATAATTTTAAAAGAAATCTATTTCAATGAATATTGATATCTATCACAAAGGTATCTAATTAGGTAATTACTGGAATCCATTTATGGAAAATGTTATAATCGTTTTTCACTATAGTGATAAGGCATTAGATGT
>JAHEOB010000296.1 GCA_018610095.1 Halothece sp. MAG | reverse complement strand
GTATCGCCTGCAACTGCAATCTAAAAATACCATGACCGTGCATTGGTTATCCGTGCGCGGTGGGGCAAGACATTTACGCAAAGCTGCAGAAAATGGGAAAAAATTAGAAGTCGCGATCGCGCTAGGGGTAGATCCCTTAATCATTATGGCAGCAGCCACTCCCATTCCCGTGGATTTATCGGAATGGTTATTTGCCGGACTTTATGGCGGTTCTGGGGTAGAATTAGCCAATTGTAAAACGGTGGATTTACAAGTTCCTGCGGATTCCGAGATGGTGTTGGAAGGCACCATTACTCCAGGAGAAGAATTACCTGATGGTCCCTTTGGTGATCACATGGGCTATTATGGCGGTGTGGAAAATGCCCCAGTTATTCGCTTCCATTGCCTGACGCATCGCAAAAATCCCATTTATCTTACAACATTCAGTGGCCGTCCTCCGAAAGAAGAAGCCATTATTGCTATTGCCCTCAATCGGATCTATACGCCGATTTTACGACAGCAAGTCTCGGAAATTACTGACTTTTTCCTTCCCATGGAGGCGTTAAGTTATAAAGCTGCCATTATTTCCATTAAAAAGGCATATCCCGGACACGCGAAACGGGCTGCTCTTGCTTTCTGGAGTGCCCTCCCGCAGTTTACTTATACCAAGTTTGTGGTTGTGGTGGATGATGGGATGAATATTCGAGATCCCCGTGATGTGGTGTGGGCGATTTCCTCTAAAGTTGACCCCTCCCGAGATGTGTTTATTATTCCAGAAACCCCCTTTGATAGTTTAGACTTTGCTTGTGAAAAAATTGGTTTAGGGGGACGCATGGGCATTGATGCCACCACAAAGATGCCGCCGGAAACGGAACACGAATGGGGAGACCCCTTAGAGTCGGATCCCGAAGTCGCTAAAACCGTGGATCAGCGTTGGGAAGAGTATGGTTTAGGCGATATTAATTTAGAAGAACTCAATGCCAATTTATTTGGCTACGACATTCGCTGAGAATGGGGTTCTCCGAATAAAATTAAGGAACAAGTGAGAGAGTCAATCACTTCGGTTGTTACATCACTAACGGTTAATCCACCAGCAGTGCGACGGCGTAAAGAGCGCATTACCACTAAATCAAAGTTTTGCGCCACCCTGAGGATCACCTTGGCTGTATCATCATGGGGAATGGTTTTAACCCGATAACGAACAGTCAAATTGGCTTGTTCTAATACCTGTCGAATTTCCGCTTCAAACTGTTGGATTTGCGCTTTCTCAGTTCTAGGATCACAAACATGAAGATAAGTCACTGATGCTTGGTGAGTATCGGCAAACAACTGAGCAAATTGAATCGCCCGTACGGCTGGGATGGTTAAGTTTTTCACGGGAACCAGAATGCGATTTAAATGAATGGGTTCCGCTAATAACCGTGTGACTACCACCGGACAATGAGCGCACCAAATGACGTTATTAATTAAATTACCAAATAAGCGCGATCGCAGCCCTGTTACCCCTTCACTCCATCCCATTACAATTAAACTGGCATCTTGTTCTCTGGCGGCACGGGTAATTCCTTCTGCAATATCATCATCAATGCGAAGGAGGGAATTGGCTTTAACTTGAAATTGGTCACTATAATTTTGTGCTTTCTCTAATAACTTTTTCCCTTGTTGCAATGCAGCGGATAAATGGGGCTCATCCATATGAACATGAGCCTGCGTGATTACCAATGGCACAATTTTTCCCGATTCATGACGTGCTAATAATGCAGCCATTTCAATTAAATACCGTTCTGTCTGCGGATTATAAACGGGAACGATGACCGTAAAGTCTTGGGGTTGCGGCATTAATGGGGCATCTTGTTCCGGTAATGCTTCAACTTGTTCCCACCATGGCAAGTCTTCTGTCTGTGTCACCCCAGTGGTGGCAATGGGTAATTTACTCCCAAAACGTTCTGTTAAGGTTGGTCCTAAAATGGCACTTACCAGCATTAAAACAACAATCGTGTTAAAAACCGGTTCTGGAATAATGCCTGCTTCAACTCCTGCTAAGGCAGCAGCTAAGGTGGCTGCAACTTGTGGCAGAGATAATGACCACATGGTTAAGGTTTCATCCCAAGAATATCCATATAATAATTTACTGGTATAAGCAGCTAAAAATTTCGACAGCAGTAATCCTGCTATCATTGCTAAGGGAAAGCCAACATTATTGGTAACGGTTTCTAGAAAGGTGGGTACATCTAGTAACAACCCCATTCCCACAAAAAAGAAAGGAATAAATAAGGTTCCCCCGACAAACTCCACTTTTTCTTCAACTGGACTATCCCCAACCACATCATTAACGGCTAAACCTGCTAAAAAGGCACCGACAATCTGATCAACATTAATCACTTGTGCCCCTACCGCTGCTAGAAAAACCACCAGCAATACAAATAAAAATTGATTACTCTCTTCCTCACCCGTACGCCGAAAATACGCTTTACCAGCCCAATCGATGCCGAATAAAACAATCGCAGCATATACGGCAAGTGCCACTAATTGTAAAATTAGCATTAACGCAGAAAAGTCTCCTGCATCAAGGGCAATACAAATGGCTAATACCAGTAGGGCTGCAATATCAGTAAAAATTGTTGCGCCTACAGTGACAGTAATGGGTTCATTACTCTGGATGCCAAGACGACTTACAATGGGGAATCCCAGTAAGGTATGTGACGAAATGAGCGATCCAATTAAAACCGAGGCTATCCAACCATATTCAAACAACTGACCAATCCCAATTCCCATTAGTATAGGAAACGTAAACGTTAAAATGCCAAATCCAAAAGAGCGATTTTTGGTTTTGCGAAATTCAGCAAGATCAATTTCTAGCCCAGCCACGAACATTAAGTAAATTTTCCCCACGTCGGAAAATAAGCTAATGGTTTCACTCTCAGGGCTGAGTAATTTTAAGCCACTATCACCCAAAATGACGCCTGCGATTAATAATCCGACTAATCCCGGCAAACGTAACCGTTCAAAAATGGGAGGAATAACAAGGCTAACAACAATGAGAAGAATTAAATCAATGAGTGGGTTATCGAGTGGAAGATTAAGCAAGGTTTTCTACCTCTCGGGAAATGCTAACGCTTATTAGATTGATTAGATTCCGATTTTTCAATTCTATAGCATATAGCAATTAGAAATCAGTTGTAAGACAAAAAGGAACGTAAAATAGGAGATAACAGCAATTGTATTAATCTTATTATTGCTATTTTGGTATCAATTTCAATTTGAAATTTTTACTTTGATACGATGCTTTTCAAACAGTCCGCCGTGATTAAATTTTAATTTTAGAAATTCATAAGGGGATTCAATATGTCTGCATGAATACCCATAATTTGGAAACAACAAAAATGGAAAAATTATCGATAGAAAATTTATCAGCGTGACTTTAAACCTTAATGATTAATTGAGCGATTAGTTAGCGCGATCGCGTCATCATTAT
>JAHEOB010000295.1 GCA_018610095.1 Halothece sp. MAG | reverse complement strand
CGCTTTATTATCCTGATGGTTCTGAAGTAACTTACACCGAAAAGAATAAATCCGATAAGTAGCGCGATCGCGCCCTTTAAAGATCAACAATATCGCTCCCTTGCATTAACGGTAGGGGAGCGATATCATTGTGGGTAAGTGAACACCCAAAAGAATTAACAATGACTAATAATAATTTAACACTACAGCCTAACTACGAGACAAACAATTCTCCTTTTGACCAAATCCGTCATTTTGACGAGCAAGGCTTTGAGTTCTGGTATGCTCGTGAGTTAATGTCTTTACTTGGTTATCGAAAATTGGAACGTTTTTCAGATGCGATAGAAAAAGCTAAAGCATCGTTTCAGGTACAAAATAGCCAAGATTCCCTAGAAAAGCACTTTTTCCCAGAGGTGGGAAAAAGTAAGGGACGTCCAAAACAAGATTACAAACTCTCTCGTTATGCTTGCTATTTAATAGCAATGAATGGAGACCCAAGGAAAGAAAGAATTGCTGCTGCCCAGTCTTACTTTGCTGTAAAAACTTACGAAGCGGAAACGAAAATACCACAACAAAGCGACCGAATCAAAGAGCTTGAGTTGCAAAAAGAAATCGAGCAGAATAGAACCCGTCAACTTGAGTCTCAGGAACGATTAACAGAACGATATCAAAGGCTATATGAAATTCACGGGGCGCAAGTAACAGCATTCCTTCGCGGCGATCGCGATTCTGTGATTGAAGTAGATAAACCCACAATTGAGATTATTGATGAAAACCACAACGTATCTTTTGAGGGGCAAACACTTAAACAAGTAGCTGATTACCTAAAGCAGAAATTTGGGGTTAAATTTAAGAGTGGGGCAGAACTAAAGCGTTATCTTGAAAAACACAACATGGATCACCTAATTGGACAGACTAAGCGTTCTGTTTTATCGGATTATGTCCCAAAAGAAAACCTAAAGGAACTTTATCAATTTCTGGCAGATAGTAAACAGCAAAAATTACTTGGGGAATAGCGCGATCGCAGCTATAACAACAGTAAATTAAGGAGCTATCAATGACTTACACATTTTGGGCAGTATTTCAAGTTGATGATTCTGGATGGATATTTCCTGTTGGGATATTTGAGAATAATGATGCTGCTGGAGAATCAGCTAGTAATCTAAAGTGCGATTACGGCTTGATGACTTTCCGAAAACTAGAAGATTGTTGGTTCAGACTTGCTTACGTTCCTGACTGTCTGAATGGCGAAAATGAAGAGGAGGCATTAATTCAAATAACTAATCCTAATGTCATACAGCGATTAGAATTTCTTACAACACCACTAATACAGAAAAATGGACAATAAGATATAGCTAAGTAAATCAGAAGTTCGTTTCGATCTAAACCAATTAATCCCATGGTGTATAGTATAAGAAAGACAAAGGAGATGATTATGAAATTTACAACAAGTTTATCAGGATTTTTAGCAGCAGCCACACTGCTGTTTTCACCAGTAAACGCCCAACCACAAGAGACAAAAACAATAAGTGGCGTTGTACTTGTGAACGACCCTTATTATGCAGATGGGACATCGCATCACTGCACAACAAAATCTTTTGGCTATCGGGATATAGGAAAAGGAAAGGCAATCAGTATAGAGAACAAAGAAGGAGAAATCATTTCCGTAACCCATCTTCAGAGTGGGGTAGGGATTTCGTTAGAGGGAAACCAAGACATTAATACTACTTCGATATATTATTGCGCATTTCCATTTGAGGCAGATGTCAGGGAGAGTGAGTTTTACAAAATTAATATAAATAACCGAGGTAGTCTTCCTTACAGTAGAAAGGAATTGGAACAACAAGATTGGGAAGTCTTAATAACTATTGGCTTCCAGTAATTGACTACTTAAGAAATTAGCAGAAAGGAGATAACAATGTTTGAACAATTTAAGGACATCAATCGAATTTTAATTAATATCCCTTTTAAAGGGAAGGTAATATTTGAGAAGTCATCAAGCCCCGATTGTGTTGGGGTGTTTTCTTTCGGCACAAAAGGCGAATCTTTTGAAGTATCTCAAGAACATTATGCGTTTAACAATCGAGTATGGAATACGCTTGAAATCATTAGCCACAAAGAACTTTCTTTTACACCCGTCATAAAGGTTTTTGTTCCTAATGATATTTACTTAGATTTAAATCTTCAAGGGGAAGGATGTTGTTTACAGCACGATTCTTATAGATGTAGTATTCAATTTCGATGTGTTGACGTTTTTGCCTCTGAGGACAGTTACTTTGAATTAGCCAATATCAAAGGAGATATTGAAGGAGATTTGAGTATTAGATTAAAAGGCAATGCTATGGGAACAGTTGAAAACATTCAAAGTAGTTTAATCGCTCGACTGTTTGATAATACCTCATGCTATCTGAAAAATGTGAATGATAGTGATTACGGCGAAATTTCAATTGAAACCCAAGACTTCTCTTATTTATTTCTTAGCGGTCGAGGAGGGGGAATCAAAACCGAGATGAGGGATAAAAGTGAAATTGAAAATTATTTCCACGAAAAATGTGGATTCCATAAAGTATTTAGAACTTAAAGAAAAGGAGAAATAATGAAAAAGAAATTTAATGAAATAAACCATGTCTTTATCAATACCAACTGGGAAGTTAGGCTAGAGAAATTATTAGATACTAGTAGTGTCGAGGTGCTTGCTTATAAAGAGGAAGATGAAGATTTTGAACTATCCCAATCAGAAGATATGCTTCATGTTAGAGCGCACATAAAATCATCAACGGGACTAGAAAAAGATTATACACTTCCTGTTCTCATAGTTAAATTGCCCGTTAATCGGGTTAACTTAGACTTGAGTCTGGAAGGAAGGGGAATTTGTTGGCAGCAAGAAAGCCCTAGCGGTATTGTTTGGCTTAATGAGGTTGATGTTGCGGCAGGTGATGATTCTAAATTTCTCCTTTCTAATATCGAAGGGTTTACTCAAGTTTGGTTAAATGGCAATGCTAAAGGTCGGATTACGAACATTCAAACGGATAAAAACATAAGCATACAGACTCACGATGATTCTGGTGTTTTTGTTAGCGGTAAAGGAAAGAAACTACAAGCAAAAGCACTTGATAACAGTGAAATTGAATCCCAACTTACCGCTGAGTTATATCTGATACGAGGAAACTACAAAATCTAATGGTAAAACAGCAGAACAATATAAACCAACCCCAGCACTATGGAAAGGATATTCAGTGCATAGAAGCCATGGCGGAAACGTGTGATACAAAGCGTGAATTAATCGAATTT
>JAHEOB010000294.1 GCA_018610095.1 Halothece sp. MAG | reverse complement strand
GGTAAAATTTTATAAATCTCCCACTGCAGACTAAATTTAGGTAGCTGTTCCCGGTGTTCGGTTTGATCGCGCCGTAATCCTGCCAACCATCCCGTTGCTCCTAATTCTCGCAGAGCCCGTTGCATGGGTTCAACTTTTCTAATTTGATCATAAAGATTCAGCGACTCCACATCTTTCTTTTCCCAAAGTTTCCCATAAAGCGCTTCCATCCGAGCAGGAGACAGATGAGATTGATAAACTTTGAGATTGAGATTTAATCTTTGAGTAAGTTGTTCCGCAAACCGATAAGTTTCTGCATGTAAATAGCCCGTATCAATCCAAATGACTGGAATATCAGGAATAATACTAGTTACCAAATGCAGCATGGCTGCCGATTGAATACCAAAACTGGTACTCATCACCAACCCATCATCAAAAGTATCTGCTGCCCATTTAATCACCTCTTTCGCATCGGCATCTGCAAATTGCTCATTGAGTTGTTCTAAATCTAATTGGGGTTGGTTTAGCGTTGCAACCGTCATAGGATTTGACTCCTGCTTGTTCTGACAATGATTCGTTTCAACACAATCAGTGGCATTGGGATCATCATGCTGACGAAAACCTTGATTCATGAAAAATTTGCTTGGTTAGCAACTATAATTTTTAACACTTTAACACTCACCTGCTATTGAGGAGTGAGCCCATCCATAGCTTACCACCTATGATTGCCATTTTAACGAATAATCTCCCATAATCCGGGAAAATGGGATTTATCATGAAGTAAGATGTGATGAAATGGTATTTCCACCACAGATTCTGCCAACTCGTTTCAACGCTGGTAAGATAATGAATGTTGACAATTCAACTGTTTTAACGATAACCGCTCAATTGACAATCTATGATCGATTTGCCAAGCCTTCCCATTGACCCCATGGGAGTGCGTTATGGAGCTAGTAAATTATTTCAAATTTTAGTTCCCCTCACCAGTTATATGGTGCTGCGTGACATCATCCTGAAAAAGGTGGTACTACGAGAAGCGGTGGTTGCAAAAATCAACCAACTACTGCCTGACAATTCCTTCTTTAATCAATTTCGTCGTGATTTACCAACCATTTTTGATCAAACGGTTGGTTTTCTCTCTTGGAAAGTGGGATGTGACTTAGGATTTTTCCTGATTGTAACGAGTTTAGGACCATGGCATCGCGCCTTTACTTGGTCGGGATTATTGCCTTATACAATCGCTCAATACTTTGTTTATTTTTTAATCGGACGGCGGATGTTGGTAGATGGGAAATTAAATCCCTTTAGTATGAATCCCGAACAGCCCGTTAATCCCGAACCTCGCCCTTGGTGGAAACAATTATTATCGAAATATCTTCATGAAGATTTAAATGTAACCAATGAACATGTTCCCATGCGACAGGTGTTTTTAAAACCCTTTGTTGACTATGGGGGATTAGTTTTAAGTTGGTCACTTTATAATGTGGGAATCTTCTTTTTCCAATCAGGAGAGATCAATTTTGCGCCTGTCATTCAGTTTACGTTTTTCCAGATGCTGACATTTTATCTGGTAAATACCTATGGTTATATTGTGGGGTATAATGTTGGCGAGTGGATTGAAGCCGCGCTGTTAGCCTTAGAAGAACGATTTTCTCGCTGGAAACGCAACCAAGCGGAAACAAACCAGCAAAATGCCCCTCAACGGATGATTTATCGGCTATCAGATTTTTTGAAATTTGCGTGGCAAGATATTAAGTATTCCTACTTATGGCGGATTCAGCAATTTTTTGGTCAATATGGCATTGGTCGCAAATGGGTATTAACGACTGCTAGTGGTGTATTTTCTGTGATTTTAATTGCCCCTCCCTTTTCTGATTGGATGTTAGATACGGGCAATCAAGTTAGTGACTTGTGGTTTGACCAAATGGGAAAAGTGGATAAAGTGCAGCTTGCCCAAGTTGAACCAAATATGTCGGATCAGTTAAATCTACCCAACTCAGAAGTCGTGATTTCCCAATTTCCTGAATTTTGGCAAGCCCTCTACATTCCAGATGATCAAATGGGAAATATTGCTTTAGAGGCTCCCTCCCTAGAAGCGGACGTGGAATCTGAACATCAATAGTTGAGAGACAAGTTTGAAAGTATTATGGAAAGTTGCCGAAGAGGCGTTTTAATCTCAGTTCTCGGAGTATCAATATCATTATTTGTATTATTAAGCGTTGCCATTATTTTCTGGATGGTGTTTTGGCTTTTCCCCGAAAATGCGATCGCTGCCGAGTCTGGGGAAAAAGCCGAATTGCATCGCGCCAGCGAGCGAGATAGTATCGGAAATTTGGAAAACGACGTTTTATATTACATTGTCGTTGACCGATTTAATGATGCTGACCCTCGCAATAATGTTCCCGACTATGCCTTTGAGGAGGAAAGTAGTAATCCTAAAAAGCAAGTGTATAATGAAATGAATCAACTCTTGCTTCGGCATACCTATGATCCCACTCATCGCTATATGGGAATGTATTGGGGAGGCGATTTAGAAGGGGTGATTCAGAAATTAGATTATCTACAAGATTTGGGAGTAACCAAACTTGTGCTTTCTCCCATTCAAGATAATTCTAATGGTTTGTTTTATCATCCTGACATTGAAACTTATCTTTACCGCAGTAAAAATGAACCTGTAGAAGACGATTTTTATCGTCATGTTTCCACCCCTTATCACGGGTATTGGACCAAAGATTGGTTTGAAATTGACGAGCATTTTCGTTCTCCTGATCACCAAGGGCGCGATCGCTACCAAGTATTTCGGCGACTCCTCAATGAAGCTGGCAAGCGAGATATCGGGATCATTTTAGATTTAACCATGAATCAAACTGCCCCTGGGCACATTTCTACTGAACCCCCTAATTTAGGGAAAGGTGGTTTTCTATTTGGAGAGTCATGGTTTGCTGATAATGGGGATGTGTACCGACATGGGGAAAAAGTTGCCACTCACTGGGATCCCAAAACAGGAGAACGGGATCCCCAAGGTTGGTTTCATGAACCCAAAATTATTTGGGATTTTGATACTGCCTCGAAACAGTTACTGGAACAAGGGCAAATTAGTGGGGGAATGCCTGATTTGAATCAAGATGCCCCCCAGGTGAAACAGTATCTATTTGATGCAGCGAAATTTTGGTTAACCTTTAATGAGGATCAATATCCCATTGCCGGTTTCCGTTTGGATGCGGTTAAGCATATCAACGAGCGATTCTGGAAAGAATTTGAAGATTACGTTCTCTCCATTAATCCCGATGCCGTGTTGTTAGGAGAATATTTCGGTGGCGGTTATCGTAACGAAGCCAGTATTCATTTTTTAGAGAAAACCAACGAAATTACCCAATATGATTTCAATTTAAGTGAAGCAGCACGGCGATTTTTCTCCCGCGATCGCGGCTGGGATGGTCGTGTTTATACCCTTAAAGAAACGACTTTGGGCCGTAAAGGGCAATATTATAACTATGATCTTCTCAGTTGGTTTTGGCATTGGGTTTTAAATCCTGCAGAAACCCTAGAAATTCCCAAATCCTCTTTAGATGCAATTTCCAATGAAGAAGCGAAAGCATGGGTAACATTTGCCGAAAACCACGATAAACCACGTTTAAAAACCTATTATCCTGAAATTTCCGACCAAGCCTATCAAAGCCTGATTAAGTTTCAGTTTACAGCCCGAGGCGTACCATTAATTATGTATGGTACAGAAACCGCCTTAGCCATTCCCTATCATCCGAAACATGATGGATTATTTGGTCCAGGTGGTGATCCCTTTAATCGACCGATGATGATTTGGCCAGGGGATCAGGGTTGGAAAGAAGATATCCACCAAACCACTAAACAAATGGCTCATTTACGCCGTGAGTACCCCGTTTTGCGGTATGGAACCACCCGTTATTTATTACCTGATGGGGCAAGTGGCAAGGATGATATCTTTATGTTGCGTGAACCAAGCGATGACTCGGTTTCAGACAATCGCCCCAAAGTGTTATATACCTATTCCACTGAGGGAGGAGAGTTTTTACTGTCGTTAGAACAGGAAAATGTTGAACAGTGTCAACTGGTGGAAAGTGGTGACGACATTGCTTTAGTGGATGGGATGTTACCCATTAAATTGAAACCTGAACAGTCAAAAGTGTTTATCTTAGAATAAGCTACACTTGGCTAATATCAGTCAGCGCGATCGCGCAATTGTTAATATTGATAGACAACTGCCATGACAGCAAACGCGTCCTCTCAACAAACTCACCTTAACCAAGCCCGCGCTAGTTTACGCCAGGCTTTATCTTGGTATGGTAATCTACGT
>JAHEOB010000293.1 GCA_018610095.1 Halothece sp. MAG | reverse complement strand
TAACGCGATCGCTGCTTGCTCCTTTTCCCGAAGACGTTCGAGAGGATGTTCGTTATTGTATTTCCCATTTAGATCGCGTCCGTTTAGAACAACTTCCCTTATCTGAGGACTTAAAAGCCCGTGCCCTGTTACTGTTTGACTTAAGAGGCGATCCCCAAACCGTCTTACAAAAAGTTTCCCAATTAGACTTAGATGAAACGGGAAACACCATTGTCACGAACTTAAAAGCCCTTTTGAATCTCCTTGCCCAAACCACATCATTATCATTTACCTTAGACCTCAGTTTATTACAAACTATCGATTACTATACAGGGATTGTCTTTGAAGTCGTCGCAGAAACGCAACGGGAAACCTGTATCATTGGGCAGGGGGGACGGTATGATCAACTGCTCGGGTTATATCATCCTCAAGGCGAAAACCTGCCAGGGATTGGATTTGCCTTAAACTTAGACCAATTACAAACCTGTTTACTCCGGCAAAATCAACTCCCGGAAACCATGCCCGCCAGTGATTGGTTAGTCATTCCCGAAACTCCTTCCGCCCAAGCAGCTGCTCTCAATTATGCCCAACAATTGCGAAGTCAAAATCCTTCACAACGAGTGGAATTAGCCTTAGAACAAGCAACTGCTACTGAAACGAGAAACCAAGCACAGGAAAAGGGCATTCCCAATCTGGCTTGGCTTCAAGCGGATGGTACAGCAGTATTAGAACAAGTGGAAGCATGAACAATCAGCAACCACCGAATTTGTTAATTGCAGCGAGTGGCACGGGCGGACACTTATTTCCAGCACTTGCCGTTGCCGAACAATTAGCCGAGTATCAGATTCAGTGGCTTGGGGTTCCCCATCGCTTAGAAACCAAACTCATTCCCCAACATTATCCCCTATCAACGGTTAAACTGGAAGGCTTTCAAGGCGGGTTGGGATTGGGCACCATGGGCATTGCCTTTCGGATTCCCCCAGCCGTTATCAAAGTGCTTAACTTGATGCGCAAGCATAACATTAAAGCCGTGTTTACCACCGGCGGATATATTGCTGCCCCCGCCATTATTGCAGCTCGGATTCGAGGCATTCCCGTCATTCTTCATGAATCCAATGCCATTCCCGGTAAGGTGACGCGTTGGTTTGCTTCTTGGTGTCATACCGTGGCGTTAGGGTTTCCCATTGCCGAACAATTCTTTCCTCGTCAACGGAGTGTCTGGGTAAGCACCCCAGTTCGCCAATCTTTTCATTCCCCTCAAAACCTTGATTTGCCCATTCCCGACAATGTACCGTTAATTGTTGTAGCAGGTGGTTCCCAAGGGGCAGTTGCCGTTAATCAACTAGTGCGTCATTGTGCCCAAGCCTGGTTAGACGCTGGGGCAATGATGGTGCATTTAACCGGAGAGCGCGATCGCGAAGTCAACACCTTTCAACACCCCCATTATTATACCTTTCCCTTTTATGACAACATGGCTGGATTACTCCAACGTGCGGATATGGTCATTAGTCGGGCTGGGGCAGGGGCATTAACGGAATTTGCCATCACCCGTACCCCTGCCATTTTAATCCCGTTACCCTCCGCTGCCGAAGATCATCAAGCCCATAATGCCCAATTGTTTGTGGAAGCAGGGGCAGCCGTCTGTTATCGTCAAGAGGAACTAACCCCAGAGATGCTGAAAAAAACCGTTTTAGAATGGTTAGCTTCTCCTGAGACCTTACAAACTGGGGGGGAAAATGCTGCTACCCTCGTTAAACCTGATAGTGCCCAACAAATGGCACAGATCATCCGTCAAGCAGTTACCTGAAAATCGGATAGCCCTTGGGGGGTTTCATATTCAACATCCACATTTTTAACCACTGCTGCGGAAGGGCCATAATGACTCCATTGAATCATTTTTTCCACCGCATCTTGTTCCCCTTCAAAAACCGCTTCCACTCGACCATCGGGTAAATTTTTAACCCAGCCACTCACCCTTGCTTTTCTCGCTTCTTGTTCAGTAGATAGACGATAACCCACACCTTGCACTTTTCCAGAAATCCAAACATGAGCGCGAATAGCTGCATCTTGTGTCATAAGCAATTGATAATTGATTTATCCACTAGATGATAGGTTATCGGAAACGTCTTAATCGTTGCTACATTTTTCATTTGGGGTTAAAGAAGCCACAGCGCGATCGCGCTATAATCATTTCAACTGCATTTTCAGGCATTTTTCGTTGAAGTTATGGTAACACTCCAACTCCAGCAACTCGATATTCCCGTTGGTCAACGGTTACTGCTTCGTGATGTTAACTGGGAAGAATTTGAAGCCATTTTAGCTGAACTAGGAGAGCATCGATCAAGTCGTATTGCTTATTATCAAGGACTTTTAGAAATTAGGATGCCATTGCCAAAACATGAGCGAGAAAAATCTCTGATTAGTGATGCTATCAAGATGTTATTAGAAGAATTAGAAATTGATTGTGAGTGTTTTGGTTCTACAACGTTCAAACGTCAAGAAATGGGTTATGGCATTGAACCGGATGAATGCTTTTATATCCAAAATCATCAAAGGGTGGTGGGAAAAGATCGGCTTGACTTAGCAATTGATCCCCCACCTGATTTGGCTTTAGAAGTGGATGTGACTTCCCAAACGCAGTTAGAGGCTTATCTGCAGTTAGGTATTCCTGAACTTTGGGTTTATGAAGGAAATGAACTAAAAATTTACGTTCTAGAATCCAATCAATATCAACAAACTGCAATTAGTCCTACTTTTTCCAAACTTCCAATTCCTTCTTTAATCACTGAACTTTTAGAGCAAAGTAAAAAAAGCGGAAGGAGTCCAGCTTTAAGAAATTTTCGTAAAGCAATTAAAACGACCATTCAAAATTTAGAAAAATGATTAAATACCCTATCTATGATTGAGAATCCGCTTGCAAAAATGATCGTACTTTTTCTAAATAATTCGAGGCATCTTCTAACATGGGAAAATGAGCCGTATTGGGTAACTCAAAATATTCAATATAATTGGTATTTAAATTAGCAGCTTTTTTAGCTAAGCGAGTTGGAATAATAATATCTTTTTCCCCGGCAATTAATAAAGTGGGAACGGTAACTTGAGCAAAGGCTTCTGGCATAATCGTTGCTGCATGTTTACTCACTGACGTATAAATGGTTCCTTTCGCAGCAGCTTCATCCGCTAATAAATAATCTTCTAAGAAGGCTTTTCGTTCTTCAGCAGGAATAGGGCGATAGAGAAATCGTGACATAAATAAGCGATCCATTTGCGGAATTTTCAAGAACCAATTAAAACGCAGTTTAACGACTACTGTTCCTGCTTGGTGAAACAGATTAAACGTAATGGGATTATACTCAAAAATGCCACTACAGGTTAAGATTGCTTTTTTGACTTTTTGCGGATAACGATTTAAAAATAACGTGACTAACGACGCTCCCATGGAATGGGCATTGAGATAAATTTGTTCTAAATTAAATTTGTCTAGAAGAATTGCTAAGTCTTCCGCATATTCTTCCATATCATAGCTGATTTCACTATTTTGAGGTAAACGAGAACGTCCAAATCCTCTTAAATCGTATAATAAACAATCAAATTGGTCACTGAGGGATTGAGCAGTGCTTTTCCAATAACGCCCAGAACCGCCCCAACCATGAACAAAAACCAAAACTGGTTTATTACTACGACTAGGTTGCGATACCCATTCATAGTAATGATTAACCCCTCGAATATTAACTGTTTGTTCTTGTTGTTGTGTTTTCATATCTACCATCTTACAGCTACCCTACCCATAATTGGCTGGGTTAGAAGTTTTGAGTAAAGGTCTTGCATATCATACGAGGACAATCTTTGATTTAGTCGCTAGTACCATTTACGCTCGTGCTTTTGGCAAAATGGTATCAGCGATCGCGAAGTTCAGATTTGGAAGAGTTGCAATCGAGGAAATTCTCGATCTTGTTTGCGAGCCAACTCTTCTCCATTGGCGTTAACAATCCTCCAAAAAAGAAGGTTGAAGAAAGTTTGTAATTGTTTTGTAAATTAATTTTCAAACGACCGTTTTCTTCGAAGGGTTTAAATTTGAACCCTAAGGAGGTTGGTGTATCAAAACTTTTCCAGGGCGGCGTTTGAAAGTCAACATTCACGGTCTTCAAACGAATGGGTTGCAACCATCGCAGTTTTTTCCAAATCACTCGCTTCCGTTGCAGTTTTTCCAAAATATTTCGTTTCCATTTTTGCAGAACCAACTGGTTCAAAAATCGGACTTCAAACTGGGATGAATTAAAAAACTTGCTTGGGCGTAACTTGATATGCACTGTTGTCAGCAAATCACTCAACCAGTAGCGTCGAAATCGATCCCCGAAATGAAGGTCAATCGCCAGCAAAGCT
>JAHEOB010000292.1 GCA_018610095.1 Halothece sp. MAG | reverse complement strand
CGAGGCGTTAATTCAGGCTTTTCCAATATTGCTTTGTCTAGGTTCAGATGGCTCTCACGGCGGTGTTTGAAAACCTCCGTTAAAGCGCATTAACCAATATAGCCCCCCCCTCCCTGTACTGTCAACCGCTTTCCCAAAAAATTTTTGATTTTCTTTCTATTCCCCACTTGCTCAGGGGTATGGCACAATAGTTAACACCAACGAAGCAAAATGGAATAGTACACAAATGTCTTCCACAAGTTTTCAGTCAATCGTGGCGAGCTTAAACCAATTCTGGAGTAATCAAGGTTGTTTAATTGCGCAACCTTACGATACGGAAAAGGGGGCAGGAACAATGAGCCCGCATACTTTTTTAAGAGCAATTGGCCCCGAACCTTGGTCTGTTGCTTATGTTGAACCTTGCAGACGTCCTACTGATGGACGATATGGCGATAATCCAAATCGATTCCAACATTACTACCAATATCAAGTTCTGATTAAGCCTTCACCCACCAATATTCAGGAAGTGTTTTTAGAATCGCTACGAGCTCTAGGCATTCAACCTGAACAGCATGATGTTCGTTTTGTGGAAGATAATTGGGAAGCCCCAACCCTTGGTGCTTGGGGAGTCGGTTGGGAAGTTTGGCTAGATGGTATGGAAATTACGCAGTTTACTTATTTTCAGCAGTGTGGTGGTATTGACTGTCATCCCGTCTCCATTGAAATCACCTATGGCTTAGAACGAATTGCCATGTATTTACAGGAAGTTGATGCCCTGATTAATATTCAATGGAATGAACAAATTGATTATGGGGAAATCCATTTACAAGGGGAAATTGAACATTGTACCTATAATTTTGAAGCCTCTAATCCAGAACGATTATTTCAATTATTTACGCTATATGAACAAGAAGCACATCAATTAATTGAAAAGGGATTAGTGTTACCAAGTCTAGATTATGTTTTGAAATGTTCTCATACGTTTAATTTATTGGAAGCAAGAGGTGTTATTTCAGTGACGGAACGAACTCGCTACATTGGTCGTATTCGAGATTTAGCTCGCCAAACAGCTCAACGCTATTACCAGCAACGAGAGGAATTAGGATTTCCCCTATTAAAGAAACAAGCTAAAGTTGCTACGCCTAATTAGAGTAGCGACTCCTCAAAAGCCTTGTGCCACAATCTTGGAGCCAAATTGCTAAGCCATTTTTGCTAAGCCATTAAAATCAATTACACTATTTTGATCCATCTTAAATGCGACATGGGGACTCCCGTTATAGCCGTTAGGTTTAACGGGAGAGGAAATGTCGCTGACAAAAGCATCTTAATCCGCTATAATCTTAGTAATTAGCGGGTTGATTTAGATGTTACTAACACAACAAAATCGGCTAAAACTGAATAAACAGGAAGAGAGTGCTCTAAAGGCTGCCTGTAGAGTATCTAAAAACCTGTTTAACGTCTGTTTGTACCAACAACGACAGTATTTCTTCCAACAACGGAAGTATCTGCGGTATGAAGGGGCATATCATCTTTGTAAGGATAATGAGAACTACAAAATGTTAGCTACCGATGTTGGTCAGCAGACGATGAAGGTGGTAGATCGGGCTTTTCGTAGTTTCTTTAACTTGCTAAAACAACGAACCGTTGCTCAGTATAACGCAAAAATTAAACTTCCTAATTATCTACCTAAAGATGGTTTCTTCCCTTTAATCATCCCGATTCGGAAAAGAGACTGGGAGAAGTTTCCCCAGAAAGATTGGCGATTTACTATTCCCATGGCAAGAGTATTTCGCCGTCATTTTGGTACAGTAACTATCACCATTCCAGAACGCATAAGGGACAAACAGATTAAAGAGATTAGGATAATTCCCAAACAAGGGGCTCATTACTTTGAGGTTGCTTATGTGTATGAACAATCCGAACAAGAGCCTCGCTGTGTTGGAGACGGGACTGTTGCTATTGATTTAGGAGTTAACAACCTAGCTACTTGTGTAACGACTAAAGGAGAGTCTTTTATCCTTGATGGTAAGAAGTTAAAGTCTAAAAATCAGTGGTTTAACAAGCGTAATAGCCGTCTTCAGTCAATCAAAGACGGGCAGGGAATTAAAGGATTAACTAAACAACAGGCTTCTGTTTATTATAAACGTTTCAACCAAGTTAAAGATTATATGAACCAAGCAGTCCGTTACTTGGTCAATCACTGTCTTGCTCAGGGGATTGGGAAAGTTGTTGTGGGATACAACCCAACCATCAAACAAAATGTTAATTTGGGCACTCGCAACAATCAAAACTTTGTCCAAATCCCTCATCACCTGTTTCGTCTCAAGCTGAAAAGCCTATGTGAACGGGTAGGTTTAACTTATGTTGAGCAAGAAGAGAGTTATACGTCTAAAGCCTCAGCCTTCGATGGTGACCCACTTCCAGTTTATAACGCAGACAATCCTCAGACATCTAAATTTAGTGGAAAGCGGGTTAAACGTGGGTTATATCGTACCGCGTCTGGGAAGTTAGTCAACGCAGATGCAAATGGGGCATTAAACATACTCAGAAAATATCTAAGTTTAAGTAAAGCGAAGGAGAACCAGTTTCTCCGACGTATTAGTGGTTGCTTGATACAACCGTTCAGGCTCGTAGGCGCGAAGCGCCGGCTCCTACGGAGCATCTGAAGAATCTCCCGTTATAGTCGCTAGACTTAACGAGAGAGTATCAAGAAAGTAGTTCACTTTGGCTCATCGTTATTCCTTGCTTGTGGAACTAGATCGAGTAAAATAAAGTCGGGATTTTTTAAATTAATATAGCGAATGTCGTTGAGAGATAATCGCTGGGGCAGAGTTTGTAACTGCGCTAATTTCCGAATTTGTTGAGAGATGGATTCCAAATTCCCGCCAAGATGTACCATACCCAATTCCGTTTCTAAGATTAAATTCGCTGGATCTTGCCAATGTAAGGTTTGAATTTCTATAGGGGAATTTTTAAATTTTTGGTACAGTTGAACCCATTGCCAGCGATATTGGGGTCGATAACCAATAATGGTAAAGGGGGGAGTAGGGAATTGTTCAGAAGATTGATAATATTGTTTAGGCATCCAAACCCCTTTTGCGTCAAGGTAACCTTGCTGTTGAATTTCGGAAACTTGGGAATGGGGAACTGTTCGTGCAACAGGTTCACGTTCTTGTACAGTAATGATCAAACGAGGTGGATATAATTTACGGGAAACAGAAACATCCTTGACTGAGGTTTCCTCTTGCAATTTGCTTGCGATGTCTTGGGGCGCGACAGTAATGATCGATTCCGAGGTTGTATCCACTATAATTTCGCTGAGTGCTTGATCGGTTAAATATTGATTCCCTTGGATAGAAATTTGTTGAGGTTCCTGAATCTTCCATTGGGGTAAGAAAGTTGCCCACACCAATCCCCCTGCCATGGTAGATACTAGCAGCGATCGCCATAGCGATTGGAACAATCTAATCCGTCGTTTTCGCTTGAGCGCCACTCGCCGATGACGTTGGGTTTCAATCAGAGAATTTGTGGAGTTCATGATCTCAGTTAAGATATTAATCAAAGAATTTGCTCTTCAATGTACCGTATCAGGCAAATTTGCGAAATCTTAGGGGTAGTTTGCTCAGCCCCTAAATATGCTAGGGTAGGCTTAACCCTTCCTGTATATTTACCGTTCAATTGGATAACCCTAGGCTTATGATAATGACAAAACGTGGACTTGTCCTTGGTGCAACAACAGCAATGTTAACCACAGTTGCTGTTACGGGTGCGGGGCTTTATTTGTCCCAAAGTCAAGCCTTTTTAAAAGAAAGTCCCAAAGAACTGGTGGACGAGGTTTGGCAAATTATTAATCAACAATATGTTGATGCCACTTTTAATGGGGTTGATTGGAAAGCGGTTCGAGAAGAATACCTCAGTCGTTCTTATGAGAATAAGCAACAAGCCTACAATGCCATTGAACAGATGCTTGAGGATCTAGATGATCCCTATACGCGCTTTATGACCCCAGAGGAGTTTAAAAACTTAAAAGTTGATACCTCTGGGGAATTGACAGGTGTTGGGATTCAAATTACTCTTGATGAAGAAACAGAGCAAATTCGTGTAATTGCTCCCATTGATGATACACCGGCGGAAAAAGCTGGCATCACTTCACAAGATTTAATTACTGCCATTAATGGGAAAAGTACCAAAGGAATGGATTTGAATGAGGCAGTAAAACTCATTCGAGGTAAACCAGGCACAGAGGTAACTTTAACGATTCAACGGGGTGAAAAAACATTACAGTATGATATTACCCGTGCCCAAATTGAAGTTTCTGCCGTTAAGACGGACTTAAAACAAATTTCGGATAATGAAACCGTGGGCTATATTCGTCTTAATCAATTTAATGCCAACGCTGCTGGGGAAATGAGAACCGCTATTAAAAATTTGGAGCAAAAAGGAGTCCAAGGATATATTTTAGATTTACGATCTAATCCTGGCGGATTATTGGAAGCCAGTGTTGAAATTTCTCGAATGTGGATTGATCAAGGCAAAATTGTCTCTACGGTCAATCGTGAAGGAACGGTCGATCAAAAAACGGCTAATGGCAAGGCTTTAACGGATAAACCCTTAGTGGTTTTGGTCAATAATGGTTCGGCTAGTGCCAGTGAAATTCTCGCTGGCGCATTACAAGATCACGATCGCGCCGTAATTGTGGGGTCACAAACTTTTGGTAAAGGGCGTGTTCAAAAAGTCCGAGGTTTAGGAGATGGATCGGGATTGGCCGTAACAGTTTCCAAATATTTAACGCCTGATGGTCGGGATATTAACGAAGAAGGGATTAAGCCTGATAAAACAGTAAAATTGACAGAACAACAAAAAGAAGCATTACAACTGAATCGTGATCGATTAGGAACCTTAGAGGATCCCCAATTTAAGAAAGCATTTTCTGTATTACAAACAAAAATTAGCCAACCAAATCGAGCGCTAGAAACCAGTCAATAAGTCAATCCCAATAATCAATGATTTCCCATCTACTCTATGATGAACTTACTTTTAAAAGTAATTGGAATTGCCCTGATGATTTATGGGGTTTATCTTTTGGGGCAAAATATTGAATTTACAACGAATGTTAACCCTTATTGGTGGCGTGGAATTAGTGCTAAGGGCTCAGTTTTATTATTAACTGGTGGCGTTTTGATGTTGTTTTTTGTCCCAGGAGAGGGTAAATATTTCGGGATAGCCGCGATCGCGCTGGGGGTTATTTTAGTCTTTTTTAGCAGTAATGTGATTCTCAAACCCACAACCTTATGGCGCTTTTTAGGGTCTCTATTTTGTTTAATTGGCGGATATAAATTAGTGATTACTGGGCGCGTTTGAACGATTGCCGTTTTTAAAAAAGGTAAGGTGGGCAAACCACCCTACTTATTGATCTGGGGTGAGTGTCCCATTATTGACGATTTTGATGATGGTCTGGACTCGTTAGAATTGACCAAGCAGCTTGGGCAGCCTCATTCAACCGATTCCCAAAACTTTCAATATCTTGCACTAACGATTCCCAATTTTTTTCTGCATCCATTTGAATTAGTTTAATAGATTCTTCGATGCGTTCCGGATCAAAATTGAGCTGTTCCACTTCGCTACGCAAATTACGAACCGCTTCTAAATAAGTTTCTTGCGCATATTCCCCTGCTTTTTGCACTTCTGATTGCGCTTTACGGGTAATCGCTTCAATTAATTCTTTAGTTTCTTCTCGAACCGCCTGTGAGGCTTCAGGCATATTTTGTTCCACTAATGACTCAGTGCGATCGCTAATCTCAATCGAGCTATTTTGGGGAACTGTATTTTCGTTGGTTTGATGACTAGTATTGGTGGGTTCTGTCATATTGTCCCTCCTAAAACGGTTACAGTAACTGTACTCTAGCTATTCGTCCCTATTACAATAGATAATTTGCCAAAATACAGAACAAATGACATCTATCTTTTAGCCCAAACTTTGTTTATCATTATCCATCAATATTATGTAGTTAACTAAGGAGAAATTAACCTTGACTGAACCATTATTTTCGCCAGAAAATACTCCTACTGAAGAAATTCCCAAGCTGGTAAAAAATCAACTACAAACGTTACTGGAAAATAATAACCTTGAGCAGGCAAAATCATTACTGGTTTCAGCTCAAGCAGTGGATATTGCTGAGGCAATTGAAAGTCTTCCGGAATCGTGGCAGGTAATTGCTTTTCGTCTCCTTTCTAAAGAAAAAGCAATTGATGTTTATGAACATCTGGACACCACAGTTCAACAAGCGTTAATTGAAGAGTTCAAACGTCAAGAAGTTATCGACATTGTGGGGAATATGTCCCCTGATGATCGGGTACGCTTGTTTGATGAACTTCCTGCTAAAGTAGTGGGACGTTTACGCGAGCAAATGAGTCCCAAAGAAAGAGAAAAGACTGCTCTTTTATTGGGATATCAAGAAAATACTGCTGGGCGTATCATGACCCCAGAATATATTTCCTTAAAAGAGAATTTAACTGTGGGTCAAGCCCTGCAACAGATTAAACGCTTGGGAAAAAGCTCAGAACTCGTCTATTATCTTTATGTTACTGATAAGTCTCGTCATTTGCTAGGAATGGTTTCTCTCAAAGATCTCGTCTTAACCGAACCTGATACTCCATTATCAGACATTATTACTCGTGATCTCATCTCAGTTTCGACGGAAACGGATCAAGAAGAAGTTGCTCGCCTGATTCGACGCTATGACTTAATTGCTATTCCTGTGGTGGATCGGGAAGCTCGTTTAGTTGGTGTGGTAACGGTAGATGATGTAATGGATATCGTCGAACAAGAAACCACCGAAGATATTTATACCTTAGGGGCAGTCCAATCAGAAGGAGATAATTATTTCCAAACCAATTTAATTGCGGTTGCTCGCAAACGGGTCGTGTGGTTAATGATCCTATTATTTACCAATACTTTTACCAGTGGCATTATTGAATCTCAAGAAGACGTTTTACAAGAAAGAGTTGCTTTAGCTGCCTTTATTCCCTTATTAATTGGTACTGGCGGAAATGTGGGGGCTCAATCCTCAACTGTGGTTATTCGAGGACTGAGTACCGATCAGGTTCGCTCCCTAGGATTTGCTAAAGTCGTTATTCGAGAAGCGATCGCGGGGCTATTATTAGGATTAATGCTAGGAGCCATTGCCATGGGGTGGGCTTATTTGCTGCGAAAAGATTTATCTGTTGCCATTATTGTTGGCAGTAGTTTAGTTGCCATTTCCATGCTGGCATCAGTAACCGGAACCACCCTGCCATTTATTTTTAAGTTCTATAAGTTAGACCCTGCCTTAATGTCTGCTCCTTTCATTACAACGGTTGTGGATGTTTTAGGGGTTATAATTTACTTTTATATTGCTCGACTACTACTGGGATTATGACTAATTGCTGAATCATCCTCTAAAATGTAAAAATGCTGGCGTTATTGGAAGAACGAGAAAATCATGGCAGCTGCATCCCGATATAACCCTGCTGAAATTGAACCGAAGTGGCAAAATCATTGGTTAGAAACGGAAGCGGATCAAGCGGAAGACGATCCGCAAAAGCCCAAATTTTATGCCCTTTCCATGTTTCCTTATCCCTCTGGAAATTTACACATGGGGCATGTGCGTAATTATGTCATTACGGATGTCATGGCTCGATGGCGACGGATGCAAGGCTATCGTGTACTCCATCCAATGGGTTGGGATGCATTTGGATTACCTGCGGAAAATGCTGCCATTGAACGAGGAATTCATCCGGCACAATGGACGCAACAAAATATTGCTCAAATGAAACAACAACTCCAGAAGCTAGGGTTATCCTTAGACTGGAGTCGCGAAGTCGCAACTTGTTCCCCCGATTATTATCAATGGACGCAATGGCTTTTTCTGCAGTTTTATCAAGCGGGATTAGCCTATCAAAAAGAAGCAGCGGTTAATTGGGATCCCGTGGATCAAACGGTTCTTGCCAATGAACAAGTGGATGGCGAAGGCCGATCGTGGCGCAGTGGGGCAAAAGTCGAACGAAAATTATTGACTCAGTGGTTTCTTAAAATTACCGACTATGCGGAAGAATTGCTCAATAATTTAGAAACACTGCCCGGATGGCCCGATCGCGTTAAGTTAATGCAGGCTAATTGGATTGGGAAATCAGTTGGGGCTTATTTAGAATTTCCAGTGGCAGGAATGGATGAAAAAATTGGGGTTTTCACGACACGCCCTGATACTGTGTATGGCGTCACTTATATGGTTATTGCCCCAGAACATCCCCTGACGCAGAAAGTGACAACCCCAGATCGCAAAGAAGCAGTGGATCAATTTATTCAACAGGTGAGTCAGGAAAGTGAAGTGGAACGAACCTCAGAGGATAAACCCAAGCGAGGGATTCTCACAGGTGGCAAAGCAATTAATCCCTTCACGGAACAAGAAATTCCAATCTTAATTGCAGATTATGTTCTCTACGAATATGGAACGGGTGCCGTCATGGGAGTACCTGCCCATGATGATCGTGATTTCCAATTTGCCAGTGAAAATAAGCTCCCCATCAAGCAAGTAATTGTGCCCCACGGAGAAGAAGCGAAGGAGCCTTTAGAACAGGCTTACACTGAAGAAGAGGGGGTAATGGTCAATTCCGGCCAATTTAATGGCATGAACTGTGAAGATGGGAAGCAAGCTGTCATTGATTATGCCCAACAACAAGGTTGGGGTCAAGCAAAAAGTCAATATCGCCTACGGGATTGGTTAATTTCTCGTCAACGGTATTGGGGGGTTCCCATTCCCATTATCCATTGTCCCAGTTGTGGGGCAGTGCCGGTTCCTGATAAGGATTTACCCGTAGAACTCCCCGAAGATATTGAATTTAGCGGGCGCGGAGGTTCCCCCTTAACGAAGCTGGAAAGCTGGTTCAAGGTTTCTTGCCCCAGTTGTGGCGAACCGGCGGAACGAGAAACCGATACCATGGATACTTTTATTGATTCCTCTTGGTATTTCCTACGCTATACCGATGCCAATAACCCGCAACAAGCCTTTAGCCAAGAGAAAGTCAATGATTGGATGCCAGTGGATCAGTATGTCGGTGGGATTGAACACGCCATTTTACACTTATTGTACTCTCGCTTCTTTACCAAAGTATTGCGCGATCGGGGTCTCTTAAACTGTGATGAACCCTTCCAGCGTCTGCTAACACAAGGCATGGTACAAGGGATGACGTATAAAAATCCTACAACAGGGCAATATATTCCACCACAACAAATTGATCCTGATGATCCTAAAGACCCTAAAACGGGAGAACCCCTGAAAGTCTTTTACGAAAAAATGTCCAAATCCAAATTTAATGGCGTTGATCCCTTGGATGTTTTAGAAACGTATGGGGCAGATACGGCACGAATGTTTATTCTGTTCAAAGCCCCCCCAGAAAAAGATTTAGAATGGGATTCTGCCGATGTGGAAGGGCAATTTCGCTTTCTCAATAAAGTTTGGCGCTTAGTCACAGACTTTGCAGAACAATCCAGTGAGGTAACTTCTAATAATGGCAACCTTTCTAAAGAAGAAAAAGACTTACGTCATGCCATTCATACTGCCATTCAATCCATCTCAGAAGATTTAGAGCAAGATTATCAATTTAATACAGCCGTTTCAGAATTAATGAAGTTGAGCAATGCCATGAGTGAGGCAAGCTGCAAAACTTCCCCTGTTTATCAGGAAGGGATTGAAGCCTTAGTGAAACTCCTTGCCCCCTTTGCCCCTCATATTACAGAAGAATTATGGCATCGGTTAGGCTATCAAGATTCCGTTCACCAACAAGACTGGCTAGAAGCTGATCCCGAAGCTTTAACCGTCGATGAAATTAATCTAGTGATTCAAATTAAAGGCAAAACCAGAGGCACGATTCCAGTTCCTGCCAATGCCAGTCGTGATGAGTTAGAACAATATGCCCGAAACTCTGACATCGCCCAACGGTATCTCGAAGGGAACGAAATCAAAAAAGTGATTGTTGTCCCGGGTAAATTAGTCAATTTTGTGATCTAATTCTGGCTTTTCCCTTGTTGCTCCCTCTAAGGAACAATAATAATCCGTAATAGCCAATTAACTAACAACATTAACAATAGGTAAACAATCATGCCAAAGAGTAAATTGATGTCAAAAATATAAGTACCAGTATTGATAGGAAACAAGCCAGAAAAAGGATAAGCAAAAGGTTCTGATAAATTAAATATAAAATTAGCAAAAAAGTTGTCTTGATTAGCTCCTGCTAAACCTAGTACAAATCGTATGCCTAATAAAATTTCTAGTGCTGCGACAACATAGAAAATACTTTGCCTCGTTTTCATATATATGGCATATCGTCTAGCCTTAAAAGCCTTTTGTTCTTCTTTTGATAAACGTCTTGCTTCAGCTTCTTCTTGTTCTTGATCACTTAATTCTGAATCATAACGATTATAATTCGTTTTATAATTACTTTTATCTTTACCCTCATCATTAGAGAGATTTTGCTTATTTTGCTGATTTGGTTGTTTTTGATTTTGTGGTTCCTTATTTTGTGATTCCTGATTTTCTTCAGAATTGGAATTGTGAAATTGTGTCATGATTTTTAAATCAATAAGACGATACTTTTATTGTATCAGCAATTTAAATATTTTCAGCCTTTAAGGGATAATGATAATTCGCAATAGGCAATTAACTAAGAACATCAACAATAGGTAAATGATCATGCCAAATAGTAAATTGATATCAAAAATAATTGTGTCATTATTGAAGCTAGGGTTATTAAATAGGTTAGAAAAAGGATAAGCAAATGGTTCGGAAATCCTAAAAATAACAGAAGCGAATAGACTTTCTTGATTCGCTGGAAATAATCTTAGAATAAACCGTAATCCTAATAAAACTTGTAACATCGCTACCAACAAATAAATAGTTTGCTGTGTTTTGCGATAAACTGTATATTGCCTAGCTCTAGCTGCTTTTTGTTCTTCTTTTAATAACTTTTTTGCCTCAAGTTCTTCATCATAATCATCTTTATCTTGATCGCGATCAAGGTCACCTTCTGGGGCATGAGAGGGTTGCTGATTTTGTTCATTTTTTTTCTCTTCAGAGTTGGGATCGTTAGACTGGGTCATGGCATTAAATAAATTTTAGTTGTCCTTTTTGCAGGATTTCAAGGGAGCTTGCTTTTTTTTCTAAAAGCCTAAATCATTTTTAGCAGCATCGGCTGCTTCAAACAATTGATCATCATCCATTTCTTGCCAATCGGGATCGGCAATTTCTGCATAAAAGGTTTGATCGAAGGGTCGTGTCCGCACAACCACTGGCATGGGGACAGCATGACCTAAAATGAGTGCCTGTTGTTTGGAATCTAATTTTGCAAGCACCGCTCTTAAATTGGCACTTCCCGCAACGCCCGTGAAAATTGCATCAATGTCTTTTTCATCATTTAATAAACAGGTGATGCGAGTCCCCACTTGTGACATCACTTCTGGGTCAATGCCTGAGGGACGTTGATCCACTACTAGCATGGTGACAAAATATTTCCGCATTTCCCGCGCGATCGTGCCAAAAATCGTTTGTTGAACGGTGGCAGGATCGAGAAAACGGTGGGCTTCTTCAATAGTAATTACCAATTGGTTAGGGCGATGTGCGGGGTCTTTGGAGTGTAGGTATTGTTCTGATTTTTTCACATAGGATTGGTGGATGCGACGGGTAATCATATTGGTGGCTAGCATATAGGAAAGCATATTGGATTGCGAGCCAAATTCCACCACGACATGCTTTCCTGCCTCCAAGGATTGTAAAATTTCATCAATATAGTTATGGGCACAAGCAGGGCGAATATAGTTTAATTTCTCTAAGCGCATTAACTTGCGTTGTAGGGCACTAATTGACCCTTTGTGGCCCTGTCTTTGTTCACAAAATTCTTGAATATCATCATTACTCATGGTCATGAGTTGGTTAATCCAGTTAGCCCCAAACTCAGAGTAGAGAATTTGGGCACTGTCTAAAGCAGCGTCTGATAACCCTAATTCTTGCCCCACTAACCGTAAATCTTCAATCGTAAGTTGGTCATAACTTAAATAAAGGGGTTGGGCATCATGAACCCCTCGACGCTTGGTTGACTCGGGATCGAGAGTATAAATTTCCACTTGTCCCGGGAATAATTGTCGCAGCCCTTTAACCGCATTCAAACTGCCTTCTTCCATGGCTTCCCAGCCATATTCCGAGTGCATATCAAAGATTAAATTCACCGCTGCTTCTTGTTTAATAATGCCTGAGAGTAATAAGCGCGT
>JAHEOB010000291.1 GCA_018610095.1 Halothece sp. MAG | reverse complement strand
GGTAAATCCGCTAAGGTTGCCCCTAATGTTGCTTCTTCGTTGTAGCAAGGGATTTGAATCACCAGTTTTGTCAACGCTTCTCCTTAATGCCCTAAGATGATCGCGCCGTTTTGTCCACCAAATCCAAAACTTAAACACAGGCTGTAATTAATAGGATGCGCGATCGCGCTGCTTACTAGATTCAACGGAAATGCCGGATTTGTCAAGCCCACACAGGGGGGTAAAATTTGCTGTTGTAGCGCCATTAAGGTAAAGGCCACCCCAATGGCACTGGATGCCCCTAAGGTGTGCCCTGTTGCCCCTTTAGTGGAACTGACAGCAACGCTAGGGGAAAACAGTTCCTGAATTAATTGCGCTTCTCTGGCATCATTGAGAGAGGTGCTAGTGCCATGAGCGTGGATATAATCAATTTGATTAGAACATAAGCCACTTCTCTGTAACGCCTTTTTGACCGCGCCACGCCCAGCCGAGTCATTCGGATCAGGGGCACTAACATGATAAGCATCACAACTTAAACCAAACCCTAACACTTGCCCATAATGATTAGCCTTACGCTTCTGGGCAGACTGCAATGATTCTAAAACAAATACTGCCCCTCCTTCCCCTAAAACCAGCCCTTCTCGTTGTTGATCAAAGGGATAACAGCCCGTTGAGGCAAGTGCCCCCATTTTTGCAAACCCTGTTAAAGTGAGTGGGGTAATGGGACTCTCCACTGCCCCAGCAATCACTTGCTGACATTGTCCGCTTTGTATCAAATGATATCCCTGCGCGATCGACCAAATGCCGGTGGAACAGGCAGCCATGGGAGATAAAACTGCCTCAGTGGCACCCACCATTTGTGCTGCCGTCATCGCCCCTTGATTGGGAAGCATTTCTAGCCAGTTTAGTGACTCCTTACCTTGTGCCCATTGTTCCCACGCCCCCTGACAACCACGACTAGAACCAATGACGACGCCACAATCAGCTAAGGGTGGGCTTAGCTGGGCATCGCTTAACGCCATCTCCACCACTTGTTGAGTAATGGTTGGTATAAACGTCGGGGTATTTTGGAGTAGGCAGAGGGGATAGCTCGCAAGTTCAGGAAAAGGTTGTTGTTGCCAGATACTGGAATAACCGTTTTGTAATTGCTTCCAACTTTGGTCTAAATTTCCTAATCCTGTCCAACAACCAATTCCTGTAATTAAAACGGGTTCTGTCACAACTCCTGTAGATTATCTGCTCCAGAAACCACCCTAACCGATTCAATGCGATCGCCTTTCTGTATGGTATCAACCACATCCATTCCTTGAGTGACATAACCAAAGACAGCATACCTTCCATCAAGGAAAGACAGTTCCGTTAATGTGATAAAAAACTGAGAAGAAGCAGAATTCGGCATCTGCGATCGCGCCATAGACAAAGCCCCTCTAGTATGAGTCAGTTTTGGTGCTTTATCCACACCCGCTTCTTGCAGGGTTTGCCCATAAATGGGTTCTTCTCTGCCTTTGGGAACAATTTCTAAGGGAATATAGCGGGTTTGACCGGTTTTAGGATCAACAAAGCCCCCCCTGCCATTGCCTTTGGGATCTCCCCCTTGAACGATAAAGGGTTCTGGATCGTTGAGCACGCGATGAAAGGTTAGCCCTTCATAAAAATCCCGTTGCACTAAATCTACAAAATTGCCTGCCGTCACTGGCGCCATGTTGCCGTTAACTTCAATTTGAATTGGCGAACCATTAACAACCAACTCCACCGTGGCTTTTCCCTCTAAGCGAGGAACATTCGGTGCTATCTTTGTTTGCTCCGAATTTAGCTGTTGGGAAGCAGGATCACTAGTGGCTTCGGGGTTAGTGATCCATTGACAACCACTGAGCAAAAGGGTAATAACCAATGGCAATACAGCATGAATCCTGCCAAAATAAATGCTCAACATCGGTTTAAATGCCTTCTAGGGGAACACCTAAAAAGCGTGCTAATTCCGCACCTTGGTTTTCTAATTTTGTTAGAGGGATGGGTTCACCAACACGAGTCAAGGGAATATTTCTCCGCCCTTTTACCCGTAAATAAAGAGAGCGTTTTGGATTTAATCCCTCTTTAATTTCGGCTTTGACAGCTTCTACCTCATCGAGATTATTTTCTAATTCGATGCGACGATTTTTCCCAGGATAACCCCAACGGAAGATTTTAACCGTATTGGTATTTTTATTAAACTCATTATAACCACCGCCGACATTCCATAGGATCATCAGCCACAGGTAAATCGACACTAACGAACCTGCAACCCCATAGAAAGTTAAAGCAATGCCTTGGGGGATAAATTGTAAACTAGTGGTATTACTGACAATGAGAAGATTGACTTTGAAATAACTGGATAAACCAGCCAGTAAAAAGCCCACTCCCCCAATCATAGAAATTACTGCCCAGAAATAATTACTAGGGCGACGCGCGCCAACAATGTTTTGTGTTAGCACTTGGGTGTCTTCAGCCGTTGCAGATGCACTCATAAACGTGATTATTAAATCCTCATTAAAAGCTCATTTCCTATTTTAGACCGTCTATCACACAGGAAATGCCCATTATATTATATTTTTGATAAAAACCCGAAAATGAGGAATGAGTATGCTATTGTAAAAAAAGATTAAGCAACTCCCTTAAACCTGATCAAGGATTAAATGCCTTGATAAAGCGTTTTGGAAGGTTTAATCTAAGTTAACTTTCCTTAGTTTTTCTAGGGTGTTTCTTAACATTTCTGGAAAAATTAAGTTATCCTAAGAAGGAGATAAAACCCCTTAAAACTTAGGATTCTTGCCATCATTATTTAAGCAAGAGGATTTGAAACAATGACAATAGCAGTTGGAGGCGCCCAACAAGACAGAGGTCTCTTTGACCTAGTCGATGATTGGCTAAAGCGCGATCGATTTGTATTTATTGGTTGGTCAGGTTTATTACTATTCCCTTGCGCTTATTTAGCAATTGGGGGATGGTTAACCGGAACCACCTTCGTGACATCTTGGTATACTCATGGTTTAGCAAGTTCTTATCTGGAAGGCTGTAACTTTTTAACG
>JAHEOB010000290.1 GCA_018610095.1 Halothece sp. MAG | reverse complement strand
GCATTGAATAGAAAGAATAAGAAACTTTAAATTCTGTAATAAATCCTTGCGGAATCAAAATGGGGTCATTTACTAATTTTTAGCAATACCATGAGAGGAGTCTTGATTTAATATAAATAATTTCTATAGCCAGTCTCTCTCCATTGCTTCCTTAGTGTTTGACAAGTCAAAATCAATTGCTATATGATTTGCTTCAATTAATTGATCGCAGTGCTGTCGCTCTTTCGTCAGGGTTTGATGATAGGATGGCATTTGCAACGAATGCTGTTATCACATCGTAATTAAGGGAAGCCATGGCAGAAACGATTTTTTTTAAGGCTTTGCGAGAAGCCACAGATGAAGAAATGGCGCGGGATGAAACGGTCTTTGTTTTAGGGGAAGATGTGGGTCATTATGGCGGTTCTTATAAAGTGACAAAAGACCTCTATAAAAAGTATGGTGAGCTACGCTTACTCGATACCCCCATTGCAGAAAATAGCTTTACTGGAATGGCAATTGGGGCAGCCATGACTGGATTACGCCCCATTGTTGAAGGCATGAACATGGGGTTCCTATTGCTGGCTTTTAACCAAATTTCCAATAATGCGGGAATGCTCCGTTATACTTCCGGTGGCAATTATAAAATTCCACTGGTTATTCGTGGCCCTGGGGGAGTCGGTCGTCAGTTAGGGGCAGAACACTCACAGCGCCTAGAGGCTTATTTTCATGCGGTGCCAGGGTTAAAGATTGTTACCTGTTCCACGCCGTATAATGCCAAAGGCTTACTGAAAAGTGCCATTCGAGATAATAACCCTGTTTTATTTTTTGAACACGTCCTACTTTATAACCTAAAAGAAGATTTACCTGAGGGAGACTATTCTTTACCATTGGATCAAGCAGAAATGGTTCGTTCCGGGAAAGATGTGACTATTTTGACCTATTCACGGATGCGTCACCATGTCTTGCAAGCGGTGCCACAGCTAGAGGAAAAAGGCTTTGATCCTGAGGTCATTGATTTAATTTCCCTCAAGCCCATTGATATGGAAACCATTAGCCAATCGGTGCGCAAAACCCATCGCGTCATCATTGTGGAAGAATGTATGAAAACAGGGGGGATTGGGGCAGAATTAATGGGTCTCATCAATGATCAGTTATTTGATGAACTAGATGCCCCTGTAATGCGTTTATCTTCGGAAGATATTCCCACCCCTTACAATGGGACGTTAGAACGACATACAATTGTCCAACCGCCAGACATTGTTGCTGCGGTGGAAGACATGATGGCTTTGAAGGTGTAACCCATGCAACGACAGCGCCTGACTATCCTTTTGATTGTTTTCCTTCTGAGTGGTGCCTTGACGGCGCTATCTGTTTTGCCAGTTCCGTTGGGGCTAGATTTAAGGGGAGGAGCCCAACTGACACTTCAAGTACAAACCACAGAGGAAGTTCAGGAAATCAGCCCACAACAGTTAAATGATGTAAGACGAGTGATTGAAAATCGCGTTAATGGATTAGGTGTTTCAGAACCGGTTGTGCAAACGGTCGGTGGCGATCGCATTTCCGTGCAATTGCCAGGAGTAAGTGATCCTGCCCAAGCAGAGCGTGTGTTAGGGGGAACGGCTCGTTTAGAATTTCGCCCGCAACGAGAAGGAACGCAACAGCAATTACAAGCAGCATTGTCACAGCGTAACCAGTTGGAAGATCAGTTAGAACAGTTACGCGAGGAACCTGAACAGAATGAACAAGCGATTCAAGAGACACTGGAAGAGTTAGAACAACTCAACAACCAAATTGAGGAATTTTTTGGTCCAACAGAAATTAAAGGAAAGCAGCTTGAAGATGCCTATCATTCCTCAGTGACGGGCAGCAATAATTGGCAAGTGAATATTCGCTTTAACCAACAAGGGGCAAATGAGTTTGCAGAGTTAACCAAAAAGCTTGCTGGAACAGGAAGAGGATTAGGAATCTTCCTAGATGGTGAGTTAATCAGTGCCCCCACGGTAAATGCAGAATTTGCTGATACTGGGATCACCGGTGGCAATGCCCAAATTACTGGTAATTTTTCAATTCAAGAAGCTCAAAATTTAGCGATTCAGTTACGCGGGGGGGCGTTACCGTTACCTGTCGAAATTGTCGAAAATCGTACCGTTGGGGCGACCCTCGGGGAGGAAAGTGTTAGACGCAGTATCTATGCTGCCGTATCAGGATTAGTTTTGGTTTTAGTCTTTATGGGATTGTATTATCGACTTCCAGGACTAATTGCCGATTTAGCCTTGGGAATCTATGCCATTTTAACCTTTGCTGGGTATGTTTTAGTTGGCGTTACTTTAACGTTACCGGGGATTGCTGGCTTTATTTTGAGTATTGGTATGGCAGTGGATGCCAATGTTTTAATTTTTGAGCGTACTCGGGAAGAATTACGAGGGGGTCAAACCCTTTATCGAAGCGTCTCAACAGGCTTTAAGCGAGCGTTTTCGAGTATTTTGGATAGCAATGTTACCACCCTGATTGCTTGTGCCGCCCTATTTTGGTTAGGGTCAGGGTTAGTGAAAGGATTTGCTGTCACGCTTGCGATTGGGGTATCAATTAGTCTATTTACCGCCTTAACCTGTACTCGTACATTTCTGTTATTTGCAGTACTGGGTTTTCCCAATCTTCGTCAACAACCTGAATTATTCTGTCCAAACTTAGTTACGGCAAGGAAATGAAGCTATCAGTTGTAAAAACACGATCTTTATGGTGGGTGATTTCTGCAATTGCAGTAACTCTCTCATTGGGAGCAATGGTCATTTCTTGGACTCAGTTTAATGCGCCTCTGCGCCCCAGTATTGACTTTGTCGGGGGGACGCGCTTGCAATTAGAACGGGATTGTTCCATTGAGAATAACTGTAATCAGCCCATTGAGATTACTAAAGCTCGAAACATTTTAGAACAGCAAGGATTGGGTAATGCCCAAGTTCAAGTAGTTGGAGAACAAGGTAACGGGCTTTCGATTCGCACCGAAACTTTGGATGTACAAGAGCGAACCCGATTACGGGATATGCTCAAAGAGGCGATTGGAGAATTTGATCCTGATCTAACCAAAATTGATACCGTTGGCCCCACCATTGGAGAGGAATTGTTTACTTCTGGAATGTTGGCATTGTTGGTTTCCTTTTTTGGGATTGTGACTTACTTAAGTTTTCGATTTCGCTGGGATTATGCCATTTTGGCAATTGTCGTACTGTTTCACGATGTATTCATTACAGCAGGCGTATTTTCGGTTTTAGGCTTAGTTGCTGCGGTGGAAGTTGATAGTTTATTTCTGGTTGCCTTATTGACAATTATTGGTTTTTCTGTTAATGACACAGTCGTTATATATGATCGGATTCGGGAGATGAATCAATTAGAGCCTGAGGTAGGGATTAATCAGGTGGTTGATGATGCTGTCAATCGTACCTTAACCCGATCCATTAATACCAGCTTGACAACAGTTTTGCCTTTAATTGCTATTTTATTATTTGGTGGAGAAACCCTAAAAGATTTTGCCCTTGCCTTGATGATTGGCTTTTTATTAGGAGCTTATTCCAGTATTTTCTTGGCGAGTACTTTGTTAGCTTGGTGGCGAGAACGCCAAGAAGTGTTAGAACCTGAACCATCGAATGAACAAGTGTGAGTAATTCACAATTATCTCAAATTGAAGACCCCGAATTAAGCGCTCAACTGCAGCGACTCCATCGTTTAATGGTTTATCGTCGCTGGCTGTTAATTATTGTGTCTTGGTTAATTGCGATTCCCTTTATGGGATGGCGGTTACAAGAAGAAATTGCCTTAATGATGTCTCACTTTACCATAGCTGCGGTGCGATACGCCTTAATTTTTAATTTTGATGTCGCGATCGCGCTAGGATGGTGTCTGGGCATTACCACTACAGTGTTACTCTGGCAAAGTAGCAATATTTTATGGGGATGGTCTGATGGCTATCGCAAACAATTAGAAAAAAAAGTGATCCGCATCCGTAAACAGGGGGAATCCCATCCTTTATGGAGTTGGATTATGAACCCTAACGTTTAAGCAAACAGGGCTTTGCAGATGGCAAACGAAGCGATAACGCCTGTTATATCAGCTGTTAAAGCTGCTGGTAGGGTGTGACGGGTGCGAAAAATGCCAATACTGCCAAAATACACGGCCATCACATAGAATGTTGTTTCCGTTGAACCCTGCATGGTGGAAACTAGATAGGCTAAAAAGCTATCAGGATCATTATTGACAATTTCTGACATAATCCCAAAGGCACCACTTCCTGAAAGCGGGCGAATTAATGCCATGGGTAGGGCTTCTGCCGGAAAATTAATTAGGCCAGTAATGGGGGTAAGTAAATCTTTTAGCAAATCCAATGCCCCACTTTCACGGAACATGCCAATAGCGACGAAAATGGCAACTAAAAAAGGCATAATCCGAACTGCAATTTGGAAGCCTTCTTTGGCTCCCTCAATGAGAACTTCATAAACTTTAACCCCTCGAAAGTAGGCAAACAATAATAGGGCACCAATTAAAACCGGTAAAATCCAATTGGAAATAACATTCATTACCTCAGTACTAAATAGGGCAGGGGTGCCATAAACGGTAAGACGATACGTGACAACCACCAGAAATGCTAAGGCTAAGCCACCAAAAAACAGTTTACCCCATATGCTAGGCGGTTCACGTTGTTGAGAAGTATCGTTTTCTGGGGTGGATTGCTCAGTGGTGGTTTGATCCGATTCCTGCTGGGGAGTGGCTGGTTGTTCTGCTTCCGTTTCTGCTGGGTTTGGTTGGGCTAACAGCTTTGCCATGATAATTGCCACGACAGTCGAACAACCAGTGGCAATAATTGAGGGTACAACAATCGCTGCGGGATTAGAAGCACCGGCACTTGCCCGAACACTCATGGTATTAATGGGTAATAGGGTCAGCGAAGAGGTATTAATGGCTAAGAATAGGCACATGGCATTGGTAGCAGTTCCCGGTACCCTATTGAGTTTATTCAATTCCGCCATGGCCTTTAATCCCATAGGCGTTGCTGCATTTCCCAACCCCAGGGCATTGGCTGCGATATTCATAATCATGGCTGACATGGCGGGATGATCGGGGGGAACATCGGGAAACAACTTGACCATAATGGGGCGAAGGGCGCGGGCAATTAGATTCATTAAGCCTGCCACTTCCACCACTTTCATAATGCCCAACCACAAAGCCAAGGCACCAATTAAGCCAATGGCAAGGTCAATGGCATCTTCTGCGGAATTAAAAATGGTTTCTGTTACTGCCTCCATGTTGCCGTTATAAGCAGCCACAATGGTGGCAAACAGAATCATAAATAGCCAAATACTGTTAAGCGGAGATGATGTTTGATTTTTCATCACCGATCACTCACTCATTTGTCACTAATGATTTACAGTACCATATCCCTAATCATGGGTGCCTTGGGAATGATGAAACAGGGAGTGGGGTTTTTCCAGTCGATGCTGTTCCATTAAAGATTGATTACCCATGATTTCATTGGGATTACCGTCAGCAATAATTTCTCCTTCATTGAGAAGTAAAACGCGATCGCAGACTTCTAAAATCAGTTCTAAGTCGTGGGAAGAAAGAATACTGGTTTGTTGAGAACGTTGTAGAAAATCAATTAAACGGCGACGGGCAAATAAGTCTAAGTTAGCACTGGGTTCATCATATAAAATGAGTTGCGGGTGCATGGATAAAACGGTAGCAATGGCAACCATACACTTTTGCCCCCCGGAAAGATGATGAGGCACTTGTTCGGCAAGGGTTTCGGTTCCAGTAATGGTTAAGGCTTCCTCCACCCGTTCCTTGACTTGAGAAGGAGATAGTTGTAAATTTTCTGGACCAAAGGCGACATCTTCCCAAACGGTAGGACAAAAGAGTTGATCATCGGGATTTTGAAAGACTAAGCCGATATTGGGATTAAATGTGCCTGCTTGAACTGGTTCTCCAAAAACAAAAATGTCCCCTGCATTTGCTTTTAAGATGCCACAAATCAATAGGAATAGTGTCGTTTTTCCCGCCCCATTCGGACCAATTAAACCGACTCTTTCGCCACAGTCAATAGTAAAGGTTAGATTCTGTAACAGGGGGGATTGATGGGGATAGGCAAATGTCAGATCATTGGTGGCAAGGGCTTCTTCTTGTTTTGTCAGTTGTTTCATTGCCCTGTTAAGTGAGGATTTCTGCAATGATTAAACTCAGCGCGATCGCGCAGCTAAACCAAAACCAAAATTGCATCAGAGGCGTTGCTTGTTGCAAAGCGCTACGTAATCCCGTTTGTTGATTCGATAATTGGTAGCCATAGCCTCGTAAAATCATGGCTTGATAAACCCGTTGGGATTGTTCATAACTACGCACCAATAAGGTTCCTATTAAAGAGGCTAACAGGGTTAAATTCCGTTTGCTAAAACGATTCACTTTAAATCCTCGAAGTTTCATGGATTGTTGCATGGTGGTCAGGGTTTCTCCAAATAATTCTAGATAGCGATAAGCAAGTAAGGTCATATCAACAAGAACGCTTGGTAATCCCAGTGATCGCATGGCTTTAATACTACTAATAAAAGGGGCAGTTCCAAATAAAATTAAACTCATGGTTAAAATACAAATAAAACGCGTCACAATTAAAATGACGGCTAATAATCCTTCTTGTTGAATGCTAATTCCTCCCCATTCCCAAATAACGGTTTTCCCTGAAATAAAAGGTAAAATTAAAACCACCACTGCAATAAATATGCCGGGATATTTTAATCGAGATAATAAAAATGATAAGGGAAGACGGGAGAGGCAAAAGAAGATTGTTGTAATCCCTACCATGATCGGCAGTAAGGCTAAGGTTTCCACAAAGGCAAAGGCAAAGATTAATGCTCCTAGGGCAATTAATTTTAACTGCTGATTCCAGTGGTGAATGGGTGAGTCAATATGGGCATACTGATCCAAGGTAAGTTTCATCTTAATGAGTCCTTTGATTGTCGTTTATGCAAGGGGTTTTGCTTCATTAAATCGTTTAATTAATTCCTGAATTAATCGTGGATCATTGGTTTTAATTCCTAATTCTCGTTCATTTTCTTGCGGACCCGATGTTAAGAAATTATGACTTCCCAAAAACGCATATTTATCATCACACACTAAAAATTTTTCGTGAGTGCCAATTAATTTATCGCGAAATCGTTCAGGAGAAATTGCTTTTAATTGATCCAAATAGTGAGCATTTGCATTAAACTTCGTATCCAATTGATTGTTTTTTATATCTTCACTTTTACCCCATCCAATTTTTAAATAAGCACCTCTTTTTAAGACATTTTCGCAGAGGGTAAATACCTTTTGATTAAATCCATATCCTAACCAAGGACATACCATAATGACTTGTTCTTCAGCTTCTTGTAAAGCATTAATTAAAATGTCATGACTTTGAGTTCGCCCTGTAATTAAGGTATAATTATACTGACTACTGGTTTCTATTTTTTGAAGATAATTAATAACGGTTTCAATTTGTTTCCAATAAACGCGATCAATCTCTTCACGGAATTCATTTAAGTACTGTTGTAAATCTTGATGGGTAATTGCTTGAGTTGGTAATTGGGCAACTGATTTTTCAGAAGGAGGGTTCTTTTCCAATGAAACGAGTCTTTGATTCAGCAGAAAAAGCGCTTTTTCTAACTCTATTAATCGATAATCTTCTGCAATGGGTTGTTGAGAACTACTAATTTGATAGAGATGATGTAATTGTTTTCTGAGCTTTTGAACTTCTCTTTTAAAAGCCCGAGATTTAATTTGTTGTTCTTGTTGGTTACGATTGATATAAATCACACTTAACGTCAGTGTAATGGGAATGATCGCATAATTAGCTTGTCCCGTAATAATGGTAATTAGCGTACCAAGCAGACAACTAATAACGCCAATCCTCTCTAAGCGTTTCCATAGTTTAACCATACATGTTCTGTATTTTCTAGTAAAAGCGTATATATAGTGTAATATCAGCTAGAAATTGATTGAAAAAAAAGTAATCTTACTCTCATCATTAGCTACAATGCGGGGCAGCACTGAAGACAGTTAAATGCTTAAAATTTATGGAAGTTAAGTTTCGCGAATTTAACCCGTTTGATGTTTGGATTTGGCTAGAGTTTGAAACGATTCCTTCGATTACCGAACGTCAGTATGTGGAAGAGTTATTTAATTCTTGGTTTTATTTGGGCAAGTTAGGAGGCTTTAATGCAGAAAATTTCCAAGTCATGGAAACAGGAATTGATTTAAGTTATATGGAATATGATCATGATGATGCAAGTAAGTCATTGTTGTCTGTAATGCACAATATGGGGGATTTTGAATATAAAGAAACTTGGGCACGTTGTTGGTTTGATTTGGGAACCAGTGATCCCGTAGCACTGGATGTGTTGATTAATGCACTGCGACAACTAAGTGACGATTTTATCCAGATTAAACAATTGATCATTGGTGGAGAAAACGCTGATTGGAAGATTAGCGAAAAACAGCAAGAACGGTTTTACGAGGAAAATTAATTATTTCGCTTCCATCCAATTGTTCCCCACATGAAATTCGACCTCTAGGGGAATGCTTAACGAAACAGCATTCTCCATCGTTTCTTTGATTTTGGGATGCAATTCTTCCCATTCTTTGGGAGGCATTTCAAAGACTAACTCATCATGAACTTGTAATAATAACCGACTTTGGTAAGGGGCTAATTGTTCATGTAATTTTACCATGGCAATTTTAATAATATCAGCACTTGATCCTTGAATGGGGGCATTGGCTGCTGCACGGAGGGCTTCGCTTTCGTTTTTTCCCAGTTTTAAGTTATCCAAGTCAATGGTTTCGGGATCACTTCCTTTCAGATTTTCAAGGGGTGAACCCGTGAAATAAAAATAGCGTCGGCGTCCGAGTAAGGTTTCCACATATCCTTGCGCGATTGCGCTGAGTTTTTGTTTTTTTAAATAGTTAAACACGAAGGGATAACGGGCATGATATTTGTCAAT
>JAHEOB010000289.1 GCA_018610095.1 Halothece sp. MAG | reverse complement strand
GTGGGGCTGGTGGTGTTGAACTTGCCTTCAATATGCAGCAACGGTTACAACAAATTAGTGATAGCGTTACCATTCATTTATTTCAACGAGGAACAACGTTATTACCGCAATATGGAAAATGGTTAAGCAATTATGTTTATCAGTTATTAGCGAAACGAGGGATTAATCTCCATCTCGGGGAAACAGTGAGTGAGGTATTTCCTAATAAAATTATTTGTGAATCAGGCTTTAGCTTAGAAACTGATATTGTGTTTTGGGTGACGCAACCCAGCGCCCCTGACTGGATCAAAAAAAGTGGGTTAGCGACTGATGATCAAGGGTTTATTTTAGTCAATCATTATTTACAGTCGGTGTCTCATCCATTTGTTTTTGCAGCAGGGGATATTGCAACGATTCAAAATGATCCTCGCCCTAAAGCAGGGGTTTTTGCGGTGCGACAAGGAAAGCCCTTATTTGATAATCTGCAACGAATCTTGTTAGGAAAACCGCTAAAGGCTTATCATCCGCAACGACACTATCTTAGTTTAATTGGTACTGGGGATGAAAGCGCGATCGCGCACTGGGGAGGTTTAGGGTTTCATTCTCGGTTATTGTGGCGGTTAAAAGATCGCATTGATCGCAAGTTTATGGAACAATTTAGTTTTACTTAGAATCGCAATTTTTTAAAAGCAGTCGGAGAACAAGCCGCGATCGCGCGCGATCGAAAGTCTTGAAGAAGGGGAAGAATGTCTAGAACAACCAAATAAAATGCTGGCGCAAATGGTTATTGGAAAAATAATAATAAGTACCCTCCAAAGTAGCAAACCAAAACTAAAAAACTTTCAAAGCCAATGTTAGCAATGCCATATTTTTCTCGGCGTAGTAATCCTAGTAAGAGGATGGCAGTAATGAGAATGGTTAACGCAATGGGAAAAATTTCATCAATAGAAACGCCACTATAAATTGATCCTTTTTGGTAGGCAACATCGGAAATTGCTAAAAATAAAACATCAAAACTATTGCCTCCCATGACACCTCCCACTGCTAACATTAGTGCCCCTTCTCTGACGGCAGCAACAGTTGTAACTAATTCCGGCAAAGATGTGACAACTGCTGTGAAAACGCCGCCAACAACTGACTGTGATAACCCAGTTTGATTGGCGATCGCTAACCCACTTTTGGCGACAAAATAACCGGCTTCTGCTAACAAGGCTGCTAAGATAATAAACTGACTCCAAAGTCGAACTAAAGAAGAACGCATTGCTACTTGATCCGGTTCATCAAACCGTGTTTGTTCGGTACGTCGCGGTCGCCACATGGGCTTGGCTTGTACTTCAGAGGTTAAAAAAAGTCCTGCCATATAAGTAATAACTAATAAGATAGAAACCGGATGAATTAAGTTGAACAGACTAATATCAGCGGTAGCAATCGCCAATAACGGTAAAGAAAGTAGCGCAATTAGCAGCGTTCCTTGAATTAAATTGGCAACTGAAGCAGCAGCATGTTCTAAATTCGCCCGTCGATAAAAAATATCAGCAATAGCTAAAAAGGTGGTTTGGGCAGCAATTCCACCAATGGCATTACTTATCGCTAATCCGGGATGATTACTAGCAGCAGCCGTTACGGAAGTAACAATTCCCGATAATGAGGTACTTCCCCCTAGAAATACGGCACCGATGATTGCTTCCCCCATACCTGTGCGATCCGCTAAGCGATCCGAAATTTTCGCCATTCGCGTTCCTAAAAGCGCGATCGCGATGGCGCAAATGACAAAGATGAGAAGACTTCTTGTTAAAGACAAACTAAGTACTCACCACTGTTGCAATTGTCCGTGGTTCGTACAATAGCAATCAAGGACAAACAATTTTAAGTAAGCAACTATGGTTAAACGTATTGAACCGAAACCAGGACAAGAATCAGTTTGGGATTATCCCCGTCCACCCCGTCTGGAATCATGTTCGAGGCATATTCAAGTAGTTTTTAATGGTGAAGTAATTGCTGATACCCAAAAGCCACTGCGAATGCTAGAAACCAGTCATCCGCCAGTTTATTACGTTCCAGCCGAGGATGTAAAACAACAATATTTAACGCAAACTAACCATCAAACCTTTTGCGAGTGGAAAGGAAAAGCTCGTTACTATACCCTAAAAGTGGGAGACAAAGAAGCGGTGAATGCCGTGTGGGATTATCCGAATCCCAGTTCTCGTTATCCTGACATTGCCAATTGTTTTGCCTTCTATCCGGCACAAATGGATGCTTGTTATGTAGATGGAGAACAAGTCGATGCCCAAGCAGGTGATTTTTATGGCGGTTGGATTACCAGTGAAATTGTTGGGCCTTTCAAAGGAGCACCGGGCAGTTGGGGTTGGTAAACTACAGATATTAGTAATATTTATAAATCAAAAGTGACTCCAACGAATCGATCGCGCCATCCCATTTCCCAGTTCATTGCAACGCTATTATTTGGTAGTTGTTTGTTATTAACGAATCAACAACAAGCAACTGCTAACCAATCCCGCACTTGTAATGCTCAACTTTCACAGGAAATTGATAACATCCTTGCCGAAGCCAATGATCAATCTCGTTGGGGAATTGTCATTGAATCTTCCCAAGAGGTGCTTTATGAAAAAAATGCCGATCAGTATTTTATGCCGGCTTCCAATCTGAAATTATTAACAACGGCAACGGCATTACAAGAATTTAATTCTTCTTTTGAAATAACGACTCCTGTCTATGTAATAGGAAATCCGCCGAATCTAAAACAATTACAAATCATTGGGAAAGGCGATCCCACGCTTGAAACTGACGATTTTAAACAACTTGCAGAAAACTTAGCAGCCGAGGGCATTCGTTCCATTCATACCCTAACTTTAGAACAGGGCTATTTTTCTAAGCCAGCGTTAAATGCAACTTGGGAATGGGGGGATCTCAAGTGGGGTTATGCCACGGCTGCTACTAGTTTAATGCTAGACGAAAATACCGTCACTCTTGAATTAATGCCCCAACAAAATGGTGATTCGATTCAGACGAGGTGGCAGAATCCGATTGCAGGTTCTCAATGGGAGATCAATAATGAGGCAATGACAGTAGCAGATGATGATGAGGAGATCGAAGGTTTAAGTTTACAAGGAGATTTCGGG
>JAHEOB010000288.1 GCA_018610095.1 Halothece sp. MAG | reverse complement strand
CTATTAGTAATTCTTGTTCTTCTTCATGAATTTCTTTTACATAATTACCATTGATGTATATATTACAGCCATTGCTATTCCAAATAATAGTTAGTAAGATAGAGCCATAACCAATAACTCTAATTCTTTGAGAATAATAATTAGCAAATTGATGTGACTTATTAGTAACACTAAACTTAAGGCAACCATTGGGCGTTATACAAAGTATTATCCTTGAACCTTCTTGCTCTTTATCTAAAAAATTAATATTCTCTTTTGGAGGCCAAGGTTTTGGTAATTGACAGACAATAAATATAGAACCTTCTTTCATATTTCATATTGATTATTTACTCGTAATTTAATTCTAAAAACTAAAGCAATCGCTAACCATTGCTGAAATAGCATAGTAGTTTCGGTAATCAGGGAACAGTTCATAGCCATACCCAATCAAGGATTTGATCGCGCTCTGCTTAGTTCTGTTTACTTTCGCTGCATCCGCCAATTGAAAATAAAAAAGCCACTAGATTAACTAATGCAAGCTAAAATGTAACGAAATGCAAAGTACAATGAGAAACGGAAACTTAACTCAGTTAAACAACAATGCGGGTACTGATAGCAGGAGCAGGGTTAGCGGGGCTTTCCTGCGCTAAATATTTAGTTGATGCGGGACATACACCGATTGTCCTGGAACGGGAAAATGTTTTAGGGGGAAAAGTTGCTGCTTGGCAAGATGACGACGGCGACTGGTACGAAACGGGATTACACGTGTTTTTTGGGGCTTACCCCAATATGCTGACGCTTCTTGAAGAATTGGGAATTGAAGATCGCTTGCAATGGAAAGAACATACCATGATCTTCAATCGCCCTGAGAAACCAGGCACTTATTCGCGATTTGATTTTCCCAATCTTCCTGCCCCTTTAAACGGCATTATTGCTATTTTACGCAATAACGATATGCTCACGTGGTGGGAAAAAATCCGCTTTGGTATCGGTTTAATTCCTGCCATCGTGCGCGGACAAAACTATGTGGAAGCCATGGATCGCTACAGTTGGTCAGAGTGGATGGAACGGCAAAATATGCCGAAGCGAGTGGAACAAGAAGTTTTTATTGCCATGTCGAAGGCATTAAATTTTATTAACCCCAATGAAATTTCCGCCACTATTCTCCTGACAGCCCTCAATCGCTTTTTACAGGAAAAATATGGCTCCCAAATGGCGTTTCTCGATGGATCGCCTACAGAACGCTTATGTCAGCCCATTGTAGATTATATTACCGAGCGCGGTGGTGAAGTTCGCTTTAATTCCCCTCTAAAAGAAATTTTACTCAACGACGATAACACCGTTGCTGGCTTTTTAATTCGCGGGTTAAATGGGGCTGAAGATGAAGTCTTAACCGCAGATGCCTATGTGTCAGCGATGCCAGTTGATCCTTTGAAATTACTGTTACCGCAACCGTGGAAGGAAATGCCCTTTTTCCAAAAATTAGAAGGGTTAGAAGGCGTCCCCGTGATTAATTTACATTTGTGGTTTGACCGCAAACTCACCGATATTGATCATTTACTGTTTTCTCGTTCCTCGTTGCTGAGTGTGTATGCGGATATGAGTAACACCTGTCGGGGCTATGAAAATCGCGATCGCTCCATGCTAGAACTAGTGCTAGCCCCAGCTAAAGATTGGATTGGCAAATCCGATGAGGCAATTATCGAAGCCACCATGAAAGAATTAGAAAATCTGTTCCCGCAACATTTTACAGGAGACAATCGGGCACAATTATTAAAATATCATGTGGTAAAAACCCCTCGTTCCGTTTATAAAGCAACGCCTGGCAGACAAGCGTGTCGCCCTTCCCAACAAACGCCCATTTCTAACTTTTATCTGGCAGGAGACTATACCATGCAACAATATTTAGCCAGTATGGAAGGGGCGGTTTTATCTGGGAAATTAACTGCCAACGCCATTACTGAGCAAGATTCAACGATAAATTCTCCAGATGAATCAGAGAAAACTCCTGTTTCTGTGGCAAAATAATATCCTGTGTTGCCATGTTCCGATTAATGGGACAATTTTGTCAGTAAGAGTGAATTTATTAGCCTGCGGTGAATGCTGCAACTGCCAAACCCCGAAAAGACTCGTTCCCATCCATCTGTGGAAGCTGCCTATGAATTCTGTCGTCAAGTTACTGCAGAATATTCCAAAACGTTTTATTTAGGCACTCTGTTAATGCCCAAGGCAAAGCGCAAAGCGATTTGGGCAATCTATGTCTGGTGTCGCCGTACTGATCAATTGGTGGATGGCCCCCAAGCGGACGCCACTACCTTAGATACCTTGGATGAATGGGAAGAGCAATTAGAATCCATTTTTGCCGGTCATCCCATTGAAAACCCCGATGTTGCCCTTGTGGATACTTTAGAACGATTCCCGTTAGATATCCAACCCTTTCGGGATATGATTGACGGGCAACGGATGGATTTAAAACGCAACCGCTATGAAACCTTTGATGAACTTTACTTGTATTGTTATCGCGTTGCGGGAACCGTTGGCTTAATGTCTAATGCCGTATTAGGCACACAACCTCAGAACAACACTTCGCCATGGGACAATTCTGACCCTCATTATGTTCCGACTGAAGAAGCGATTGCCCTTGGAATTGCGAATCAGCTTACCAATATTTTACGGGATGTGGGAGAAGATACCGAGCGCGATCGCATTTATTTGCCCCTAGAAGATTTAGAACGATTTAATTATCGAGAACAAGATTTATTTGATGGGGTTATTAATCAAAACTGGCGCGATTTAATGCAGTTTCAGATTCAACGGGCAAGAGGCTTTTATTTGCAAGCAGAACAAGGGATTCGCTACCTCAACCCTGATGCACGATGGCCAGTTTGGACGGCACTTATGCTTTACCAAGGCATTTTAGATGTTATCGAGAAAAATAATTATGATGTTTTTAACAAAAGGGCCTATGTTCCCAAACCCAAAAAGTTTCTCTATTTACCCATCGCATGGCTAAGGGCACAGGTGCTATAGTCTTATGCAAGCGCGATCGCGCTCCCACTAATTAAATTAAGGTTTAAACTTGACAAAATAAGTAATAATGTAGTTAACTATCGCTGTACGCCAATCAAAAGGGCTAATAAAATGGAAAATTTCTTTTCAAAATTATTTAATTTTTCGTTCCGAGAATTTGTCGCTCCCCAACTTGTTTCAATTATCTATTTTTTAACCATTGTTGTTACTGTTATTTTAGCGATTATCACGACCGTTAGTGGTTTTGCTCAAGGGATTTTGTCAGGATTAGGGGCATTAAGTGTTTCAATTATTATCGCTGTTCTTTACCTGCTTGTGATAAGAGTCATCCTAGAATCTTTACTTGCTGTCATTCGTACGTCTGAAAATACAGATGAACTATTAAAAATAATGCGTAAGGAAAATGAAACCCAAAAGGAAAATGAAAGCCAATAATTTGAAATTAGTTATATTAATGATTAGCTTAATTTACTAAGAGTAATTTTCCGTCTTTTTTTGATACATAATTTCTGATGTCTATATCTTTTCAAGGTTTTTCAAAAAAGCCTGATGTAGCAAAGCCACCACCCGAATAGCGCAACTGCTATAGTTATCTTAGTGACTGGTTGGAATTAGTATGAACCGCATTCATCCCAATACCATTGAAAGTGTTAGGGAACGAGTTGATATTGTTGATGTCATCTCGGATTATGTGGTGTTGCGGAAACGAGGCAAAGATTATCAGGGATTATGCCCGTTTCATGAGGAAAAAACCCCTAGTTTTACCGTTAGCTCTAGTAAACAACTCTATTACTGCTTCGGTTGTGGCGCTGGGGGAAATGTGTTTAAGTTTCTCATGGAGATTGGGCAACAGTCGTTTAGTGAGGTGGTTTTAGACTTAGCCCAACAATACCAAGTTCCCATTGAAACGCTAGAACCGGAACAGCAAGAACAGTTTCAAAAGGAATTATCCAAGCGGGAACAACTGTATGAAATCTTAGCCGTTGCTGGCAATTTTTATCATCACGTTTTATTTCAATCGGAAGGAGAAAAAGCCCTGACTTATCTCAAGCAGGAACGACAATTGAGTGAAGAGACGATTCGGGAATGGGGATTGGGCTATGCCCCTGCGGGATGGGAAACCTTATATCGTTATTTATTAGAACAAAAACGCTATCCTGTGGGATTAGTCGAAGAGGCAGGCTTAATTCAACCTCGTAAATCAGGTAAGGGGGACTATGATCGGTTTCGCGATCGCGTTATGATTCCCATTAAAGATGCCCAAGGACGCATCATTGGGTTTGGCAGTCGCAGTTTAGGGGAGGCTGAACCCAAATATCTTAACTCTCCTGAAACACCGTTATTTGATAAAAGTCAAACCTTATTTGCCCTTGATAAAGCCCGAGAAGCGATTCGGAAACAAGATCGGGCAATTGTTGTGGAAGGCTATTTTGACGCGATCGCGCTACATAGTGTCGGAATTTCGCCGGTGGTTGCTGCTTTAGGAACTGCCCTCAGTCAAGATCAAATTCGCAAACTCCTTCGCTACACGGAGTCTAAGGAAATTACGTTTAACTTTGATGCTGATAAGGCAGGGATAACTGCAACCAAACGGGCTATTTCAGAAATTGAACCCCTAATTTATTCGGGGCAGGTGAAATTACGGGTTTTAAACTTGCCTGGGGGAAAAGATGCGGATGAGTTTCTCCATAGCTATGCTGATGCTGTCGAACAATATTGGGAACAGGTGGCGCATGCCCCGTTTTGGTTAGAGTGGCAAATTCAGCAGTTAATTCAAGACAAAGATTTAACTCAAACCGAACAAGCCCAAAGTGTTACCACCGAGATGGTAAAATTACTCAATCAAATTCAAGAAAATACGCTTCGCAGCCATTATCTTCGCCACTGTGCAGAAATTTTAAGTCAGGGAGATGCCAGTTTAATTCCACTGTATTTAGATACGCTTCGTAATGCCCTGAAAAAACCGCAAAAGAAAGGAAAATCTCGTCAAGATAATGTTAAAATAACAGCCCCCTTTGCGACAGAAAATCAACGACTTGCTGAAGCAGAAGCCTTATTATTACGGGTATATCTTCATTGCCCCAGCTATCGCGACACCATTTTTCAAACCTTAGAGGAAAAGGATTTATTGTTTAGTTTATCTCCTTATCGCTGGCTATGGCAGCAAATTTTAATCCTTCAAGAAACTGCCGATTTTAGTCAAGATCATCCCGAAAATAATCGCTTACTGCATCAGTTACAAGATCAACTTAATGAATTTCCTGAACAGATGAATCAATTATGGCATCTATTTTATTTAGAAGAGAAAGCCAGTAAAGATTTACAACGTCCGCAATTAGTTTTGCAAGCCGCGATCGCGACACTAGAACAAATCGCTTGCGAAAAACAAAAACGATATTGTTTACAACAATGGCAAAATCTCGATCCCAATACCGATGAGGCAACGATTCGATATTATATCGAGCAATTTTATCAAGCCCAACAACAATTAGAATCTCTTAAACAACAACGCCAGTTTTCCATTCATGAAATTCTTCGCGCTGGATCAATTTAGCGATAGTTATTGTAGAAAAAAATAGTGAAACGAGAATGAATCATGCAAAAACCGATTTATCTTGATTGCCATTCCACAACACCAGTGGATCAGCGTGTTTTAGATGCCATGTTGCCCTATTTTACCGAAGCCTTTGGGAATCCTTCTAGTACGTCCCATGCTTACGGTTGGGAAGCAGAAGCAGGGGTGAAACAAGCCCGAGAAATCATTGCCAACGCCATTAACGCGTCACCGGAAGAAATTATCTTTACCAGTGGGGCAACTGAAGCCAATAATTTAGCGATTAAAGGCGTTGCAGAAGCCTACTTTAGCCAAGGGCAACATATTATTACCGTTGCCACCGAACATCGGGCGGTTTTAGACCCCTGTCAATATTTAGAAAGTTTGGGCTTTGACATTACGTATCTTCCTGTGAAAGAGGATGGCTTGATTGATTTAGAAGAACTGAAAAATGCCATCCGTCCTGATACGATTTTGGTGTCAGTGATGGTGGCTAATAATGAAATAGGGGTCATCCAACCCATCGCGGAAATTGGTCGCATTTGTCATGAAAAAGAAGTTTTATTTCATACCGATGCTGCCCAAGCGATCGCGAAAATTCCGTTAGATGTGCAAGGAATGAATATTGATTTAATGTCGTTAACGGCCCATAAAGTGTATGGTCCCAAAGGCATCGGGGCATTATATGTGCGTCGTCGTAATCCTCGAGTTCGTCTTGCGTCGCAAATTCAAGGGGGGGGTCAAGAACGGGGCATTCGTTCTGGAACCCTTTATCCGCCGCAAATTGTGGGCTTTGGTAAAGCAGTGGAATTAGGATTAGAAGAAAGGGATACCGAAGCAGAACGGCAAAAGCAACTGCGCGATCGCGCTTGGCAAGAATTTTCACAACTAGAGGGCGTGCATCTCAATGGGCATCCAGAACAACGGTTACCGGGAAACTTAAATATTTCCGTTGAGGGGGTGGATGGCACGGCACTCATTCTAGGATTACAACCAGTAATTGCAGTTTCCTCGGGATCAGCTTGTTCGTCTCAATCCACCGAACCCTCTCATGTCATTACTGCCCTGGGGAGACCGAAAGCCCTTGCCCAAGCCTCAGTGCGTTTTGGGTTAGGACGCTTTACCACCAGCGAAGCGATCGATCAAGCGATTGAACAAACGGTTACCACTATTCACTCTCTCCGCAAAGCGAATGCTGTGCAAGTGTAAACTATGGCAACTATCTCCAAATTACTCACCGATCCCTTTCTACAACTGCCCACTGCTGACAGTGTTCGAGTGGTTTGGTTTACTGAATTTGCTGGGCAACAACACTGGGTCAATTATGGGGAAAATTTAGAAAACAGCGCGATCGGGCAAACAACACGACTCCGCTATACTCGCGAAGATGCACAATCCCAAGTTCCCTTTGACAAAAAGCCTGATGAAGGAGTGATGTTTCGTCCCATTTGGCGTCACGAAGCAACTATTACCGGAATTAGTGAACAAGTTCCCTATACTGTCACCAGTATTAATGATCAGGGAGAAACCATTACCAGTGAGACCTTTACCTTAGCCCCCACCCCTGCCAAAGGAAAACCTCTAAAAATTTTACTCACCTCGGATCACCAGTTAATGCCCATGACGGCAGCGAATTTACAAAAAGTAGAAGAAACTGTTGGCAAAGTGGATGCTGTCTTTATGGGAGGAGATTTAGCCCATATCCCCGATCGCGCTTCTGAATGGTTTGATGATAGCCGGGGAGGTGGCTTTTTCCCGGTTTTACAAGGCAATGCGGATTATCAACTCCAACAAAATGAAACCACTACCCGTTATCGCGGTGGCGAAATTATTCAACATGCCCCCATCTTTCCGGCAGTAGGCAACCATGAAGTCATGGGATGCTTTTCCATGAATAAACCCTTGAAACAGCAATTTCACAACGCTGTTCCGCGATCGATTGCCAAACTACGCGTTCGTGCGAATAACGCTAATCCCAACCGAGATCCCAATGTGGAACAGGCACTAATTGAAAGTTATTCCTTTAATCTGAATACTTATCAAAGCCTATTTACCTTACCCAGTACCACCCCCTACTATGCCGTTACCTTTGGCGATATTCGCCTCGTTGTCCTCTACATTACCAACGTGTGGCGTGTTCCCGGAATGTCTCCCAAACGCCCAGGGCGTTACGCGGAAAGACAAGCTGACTTAAAAAATCCTCAACGATGGGGCTTTGGTCAATTTATCTTTGAACCCATCACCCCAGGAACTCGGCAATACCAGTGGCTGCAACAAGAACTGAATCGCCCTGAATTTCAGCAAGCACAGCTAAAAATCGTGATGTTTCACCATCCTCCTCATACCCTAGGTGACAATATAGTACCCGCCTATACTGATCCCATCCAAAAAATGGAATATGATGAAAAGGGCAAACTATCTGCCGTTCGCTATGAATATCCCAAGGATCAGGATCAAATTCACCAGTATGTCATCCCTTTATTAAAACAAGCAGGAGTGGATTTAGTTTATTACGGTCACTCTCATCTCTGGAATCGGTTTGTGGATGACAACGGCATTCACTACCTGGAATCTTCAAATGTTGGGAATACCTATGGGGCATACTGGGATCAGCAACGCCCAGTACCCAAATCTTATCAAGAAGACTATGTTGCCCAAGGCGATCCCTATGGATTAGAGCCTGTCATGCCCACCCTTGATCCCTTAAAGGATGAACAGGGTAATTCACTCCCCTATATTGCCAGTAATGAAATTACCGTATTTAGCATTCTTGATACCGCAAGCAACACCATTAGTAGTTATCGCTTCGATACCCGTTACCCCGATAGTGAAGTCATTAAGTTTGACGAATTTGTCATTGGCAAACCTTCTACGACGAAAAATCAACCTGTTGGGTTAGTTGCAACAGTAATATTTACCTTGGGCTTGATAACTTTAGTTATTGTAGGATTATAATGTAGCATCATAATCGTACCTTCTATTTTTTACGATGAAATTAACTCACTAGTAGCATCAAGTTCCCCTTCTTGGGGTTCGTCTTCAATGTTGAAATAAGTTTCTAATTTTCCCTCAATAAATAATGCTTCTTTACGAGTTCTAAGTGAAACTAATATTTCTTCTCTACCTGTATGGGTAATGGCATATACTTTAAAGCCAAGATAACGGCAATTACGGATATTATCCGGTAGCTCGTTTAGTGGATCTTCTTTTGCACATAACCTTTTGAGCTCTTTTGTTGCATATAACCTTTTGAGATTGGTTGCTTTAATTTTTACTCGTGGCTGTTGGCGATTGAATTGAATAGAAGGAAATGGTTGACGACGTAATATAGCGAAATTATTGCTCCAAAAACAAGGGATTGGCTTATCCTTAACGATTATTTCTTCATCGTTAGCAATAATCTCAGTTTGATTAAATAAATACACAATCGTATCATAAAGGAAGTAAATGGGAATTAAAAGCAAAGGTGTTACAATAAGGAACAAAAATGTCTTACAAAATACTCCAAGACTCAAAATAGCATCGACAATCAAAATAGGAGAAATAATAATATAAATAAAACTAAAATTCAAAACTATAAACGCCAACATTGGTCCAATAATGTTTCGGTCCAACCATTTGTTTTTGATAGTAAGCTTGGAGCTAGTCTCATCAATTTTTAAATAGCTAGGTAGTTCGAATGGTTGAATTAGCTTAGTAGCCTCTTGCTGTCTTTTAGATTTAATATTTGGTGCGCCTAATTCTCCTAATTGAGGTTCATCTTCAATATTGCAATGTCTTTCTAGCATTTTCTCAATAAATAACGCCTCTTCACCCCTTCTCAAAAATAATAATTCAGTTTCTGCACCCGTTTTACCTTCAGCATAAATATGGTGAAAAGGATCAGCACCAATCATTTTATTAGAAGAATATAACCGTTTTAAGTCAGCAATTTGGATTTTTGCTTGATTGACATCGGGTAAAGGAAGTGGTTTATGATTAATTGTAATTTCTTCCTCATCAGCAGATATATAAGTTCGGTTAATATCCATTGCAATACTATAATAAATAACAGGGAAATATAATATTATCAAGAAAACAATCAAATACGTGATTTGATTTATCGTAAACAAAGAGCTATAGATTTGTATTCCAATAATGCTTTCTATCAGATAAATCAATACACCAAAAGCAATCAGTGAATACCTATTAAAATTTTGATTTGACCATTTTTGAATAATCAGTAATTTTCCATCGCTTTCATCAACAGTAATTCCATTTGGTGGTGTTAAGGTTTCGACGAAATTAGTTACATTTGGTTGCTTTTTAGGTTTGATATTTGGTGCGCCCACCTCCCCAGGTTGGGGTTCGTCTTCAATTTGGTAAAATCTTTCTAATGTTTTTTCAAGAAATAAGGCTTCTTCACCACTAGCAACAGTAATTAATTTCTTATCAGCACCAGTATGAGTACTAGCATAAACTGCAAATAAGGGACCAATGCCTAACCTTCTAGGATAATTTTTAAGTTTCTTAGAATAAAATCGCTTTAAGTTAACAACTCTAAGTTTTTTGTTCCTTATTAGATTTTGAGTGAGCTTTTGAGCAGGAAAATTATGGCTTATAGTAATTTGTTCGCTATCACCAAATATATAAATTTGATTGAAGTACAGTACTATTAAGAAATAGCCAATATAGATGTCAATAGCAAGCAAAATAATAGTCAGAAATGTTAATGGGTCATCAATCTCTCCAGTTTTGACAATTAACATTATCCAATATAATAATAAAAAGATTGTAATACTAGTTAGTAATATTGTAAATTTTGTTAATTTTATGATTCGTGGTTTTAACCAGTTTTGTGAGCTTAACCATTTGATTCTAATGAGAAGATTAACATCATATCGCTCAATATTAATATTGTCAGGAGGAATAATTTGATTAGACATAGTGATATTCCCTTGATTAAGAGGATGAGTTAATAGCCAGCATATCACTTTGCTCAAACTAAAAAGAGCTTTAGACTGCTTGACTGGCAAAACATCTAAAACTCCCACTAAAGAGGGGTTTATAGTTTCCGCCAGCAGATGACTAAATATCCTGCCGAATCAGGCTTTCGAGGTTCAAGTTGACTATGGCAATCCACGCGAAAAATAAGTATCTGGTTTTGCTTATCCCAAACTCCTACCAGTAAAAGGATTCGGAAATTAAGGTTAAACTTTTGTCAGTCAATTAGGTTAACTATTAGTCGCACCGATTAATAACTCCGTTTAGGATTGAGATGGAGCATTCGTACGAGGGTGATTCTCTTTAATAAAGGCACCAGCTTGGTTAATAGCAGCATCTACTTTCTCTATTAATTCTGATTCTTGATTCTGTATTGGTCCATTCCGTTTACGCCACAAGTCATATAAGGCATCAAAAATGTTTTTCCCCTGCTTAGGAGTCACTATCTCTAACTCTCGAATGGCTTCCCATAACTCATCCCATTGCTTTTGACTTGGTGCCTCATCCTGATCACGCATTTGGTGAAATTGATCGCGAATCCGAGTCCAGGTTTCTAGGGCACGCTGGGGATTCGCTTTGAGGCTTTTTTGTTCAGCGATCTCCTGGGCGCGATCGGTTTCATCTTTGGCTTGACGAATTTGTAATGTTGATTGAATGCGATCTTGAAGTGCTACAAATACAGCAGGACCAACTGACCCAGAAATGATAGAAAAGGTGAGTAAAGCCAGAAAAGAGTCTGGTTTAACAAACCAAATAACAACGACGCCGGCACCTGCTCCCACTCCTAAACGTTCTTTCCAGAAGCTATTAAACTCTTGTTGCGATGAAGAATTCAAGTGTTGGATGCCTACAGAAACCGCACCACCAATAGTGCCGGAAACCATCCCAACTAAGATGACCCAAAGTAGGTCAGGAGTTAGATTATTACTTTCGAATGCTGTTGTAAGTGCATCATCTGTTGGATTGTCTGTTGTGTTGTCATCTCCATTATTTGTTGGATTGTCTGTTGTGTTGTCATCTCCATTATTTGTTGGATTGTCTGTTGTGTTGTCACCTCCATTATTTGTTGGATTGTCTGTTGTGTTGTCACCTGCATCAGTTGTTTGTGCAATTTGTGCATTAAGTTGGGATGGTGTCAGGATAACGCCAACAAAAATTAACAACCAGATCGCTACGTTCTTGATCATTTCCTCTATCTCCTAAGGCAATTAACTTG
>JAHEOB010000287.1 GCA_018610095.1 Halothece sp. MAG | reverse complement strand
TTATTCAATATTGAACAAAAAACAGCTAGTTTAGAACGCGCGATCGCGCAACGACTTTCCTCTCCTCCCTCCCGAGCAATTGATATTTTAAAAGCAGAATCGATACAGATTATTGCCCGTTTGAAAGAGAATTTAAGACAAGAATTAAACTATGGAAGTGCCATTAGTATTACCCCCACTAAAGCCTATTTTACTTATAATTTAATGGTAATTAATATTATTGTTTTTATTATTACCATAACCCAAGGAGGGAGTCCTAATCTTGAGACGTTAAATCGTTTTGGGGCTGCTATTCCCAATCAAATCTTTGCAGACGAACCTTGGCGGGTGGTTACGGCAAACTTTTTACACGCTGGATTTGCCCATCTCATTACGAACTTATTAGGGTTATGGATTTTAGGCCCCTATGTTGAATTTTATTTAGGATGGCTCCGTTATTTAATCATTTATTTTGGCAGTGGCATTGGTGCAATTGCTTTGTTTGCAACCGTGGCAGTTTTAAGTGGAGGAGGAGAAGAGCCCTTAGTGGGTGCTTCCGCGGCAATTATGGGATTAATGGGGACAACCCTTGTTATTTTATGGCAAGGTTGGAGACAAGATCAATCTCAAATTGCGCAACGAAAATTACGACTGGTTTTGATTATTATTATTTCCCAAATGTTTTTCGATTTGACCTTTCCCAATGTTAGTTTCTTAGGTCACTTTTTCGGGTTATTGATGGGAACCATTTTAGCCATTATTGTTTTATCGAGAAGAAAAAAGCAACTCTGATCATGTTTTATCTTTCTCCCATTTGCCTAAACTTCAGAACTTTCTTCTTGTTTTTCTAACGCTTCCCCAGACTGTTGTTGTCGTCTTTCTCGCTGTTTGCGATCAGCTTGAACTGCATCTTCTAACACCGATCGCGCTTGCTGTATTTTCTCTAAATTACTCCGATAAAGATCCAAGTCTTTATCCACTCTTTCTTTCGGCAAGCCTAAGGTTTGACAGCATTTTTCTAAAATCTCTTCTCGTTTGCTATCATCCTTCATCTCTTCGGGATTGGCTGTTTGTAAAATTGTATAAATACCGATCATAAACAGCCGACTATACTTAAACCGAGGATTATCTTTAATTCCCTGTAAAATCTCAGTTAAATCATCTGCGTTTGCTGCGGATGATAAAGGTTTCAATTCACATAACCAAGCCGTTATTTCTTCTTTTGAGGTATTGTTGGCAAGGGATTTCAACCGTTCGGCATCTTCTCGATATTGTTGGGGATCCCCTTCCACGGCTTTACAAATGGCGTTAAAAATGGATTCTTTATCTTTTTCGGGATCATACCCTTCCATAAAGGTATCGAACACGGTGACAACCCCTAACGCATAAAAGGGATCATACTTAAAATCCACATTCACCGTTAGCAGGTGCATTTCCACCAGCAATTCCTCAATCACTCGCCGATAGATCGAGTTCAAGGGACGAGTGTGTCGTTGATAAAAGGTACGTTTGGTATCAGAAAGAGTGCGAAAGGTATCCACAGATTTAATTAAGTTGCGTTACTTTTAGAATTATGTATTATTTTAACTATTGTCTCGTTTCTGAAACAATTTGCCAAGTCTGATGGTTAGATATGGGAAGAGGGCGGGATTCTGTCACTGCTTGTTGAAACCTCTCCCCAACGAAATTATTGGGTATGCCAATTCACCCAGTCTTGTGGTTTCAAAAACGTTTCGTAGAGTTCTGCCTCATGGGTATGGGGTTCGGGATGATAGCAGTATTCCCACCGTGCTAGGGGAGGAAGTGACATTAAAATGGATTCGATGCGTCCGTTGGTTTGTAAACCAAAAACTGTTCCGCGATCATAGACTAAATTAAATTCCACATACCGTCCGCGACGATAAAGCTGGAAATCCCGTTCCCGATCGCCATATTCGATATTGCGACGTTGCTGAACAATGGGTTGATAGGAAGGAATAAAGGATTTGCCACAGTCTTGAACAAAAGCAAATAATTGTTCCCAATCTCGGGGTTCAATTGCCCCCAGTTGCCGACTATATTCAGCAGCTTTCCCTTCCGGATTAGGTCCCTGATACAGTTCTCCTTGCCCATCTTGATAGTCGAAAAAGATACCGCCAATGCCTCGATTTTCCTGACGGTGTTTAATGTAGAAATATTCATCACACCAGCGTTTAAAGACAGGATAATATTGTTGATGGTGGCGATCGCAGCTGTCTTTTAAGGTTTGATGAAAGTGAACGGCATCTTCGGCAAAAGGATAATAAGGGGTTAAATCTGCCCCACCGCCAAACCACCAAACGGGACCCGCTTCAAAGTAGCGATAATTGAGGTGAACCGTTGGCACATAGGGATTATAGGGATGTAACACCATAGAAGTGCCCGTGGCGAAAAATCCATGACCTTCTGCTTCGGGGCGTTGTTTGGCAATGGAAGAGGGTAATTCTTTGCCATAGACTTCGGAAAAATTGACCCCACCTTGTTCAATTAAATTGCCCCGTTTTAAGACGCGCGATCGGCCTCCGCCGCCTTCTTCCCGTTGCCACGTATCTTCTTGAAATTGTTGACCGCTGCCATCGAGGGCTTGTAACTGGTCACAAATTTCATCTTGCAGGGAAAGCATAAAGTTTTTCACTCGGGTTTTGGCATCCTCAGGGGGAGCAAATAATTCTTTTTTTTGAGACTTAGATTTACTATTTTGGACAGTCATAACCCTTGATGATTAAATCTTAATAATTTTTACAAATTCTTCTTTAGCTATCAACGCAAATGCGAGGTAAGTTTCCTACAATAGGATACTTGCTTGGGCATTGTGGATCAGGAGTAATGTTGTGATTCTTAATTTTTCGTTTAAGTTTATAGCCAGAAAGGAAAAAATTTGTTGTCACTTTTCGCTTTATAAAACTTATCGGGTATTAAGTAACGCTTCCGCTGATACCCTGTGGGAAAAATTGATTAATTTAGCAGATGTTTCTTGGAATCCCCTCCTCGATCATACGAATGCCCCTCGGGGATTACAAGCCAAACCAGGCATTATCTATAAAGCGGTAACGCGACTGACACCGATTCCGATTCGGGTATTTGTGGAAAAAGTGAGTCCAAGGGAATTACTGAGTTTGCGCGTTTTAGCAATTCCAGGATTGCAAAATCGCGTTACTTATCAAGTGGAATCGACCTTAATTGGAACTTATGTATCTTGTTCCATTACCTTACGTGGTTGGTTATCGCCGTTTCTCTGGTGGGTGATCCGTCCTTATGCATCCCAGGTGGTACGGGAATTAGCTCAATCAGCCGAATCTAAGGAACAATTAGGTTAATTGAGGGCGCGATCGCGCCATAGGAGTTCCCAACTAGCATCAATAATTACCGTTGCGATATTCGTTTTCATAATGAACCCGTGTTCCTGCCCAGGATAATTTTTCCCTAAGCGTCTTATAGAAAGAATGCTCTTCTCGCAGAATAATAAACTTGGCGAGACAATTAGCCATCGTGACAGAAACCCGCTGCCCTGGCCAAATGGTGGTTCCTAATGCCCCATCTGTCCAAAGTTTGGTCGCGGGTTCTTCTTCGGCTAGGGGCCACACATTGACGACTGAACCAGGAGGAAGCACTAAGGGGCGACTGGAAAGACTCAAGGGGCAAATCGGGGTAATAACCATGGCTTCCATGCCGGGATGCACAATGGGGCCATTGGCAGAAGCAGTATAGCAAGTAGAACCAGTGGGAGTGGCAACAATTAACCCGTCGCCTTGAAATTGATCCACAACCTCGCCATCCACTTCCATCTCTAAAATCGAAGTGGGCATGCGATCGATGCTGGCAGGTTTAACACACATCTCATTTAGGCAATAAAATTGCTCACTCATCACGTCAGGTTTGACACGCCCCCCTTCCAAGATGCGTGCTTGCAGCATCATACGCCGTTGAATGGCATAAACATCTGATTCTAAGCGATCTAAAACCGCTTCTGTATCCTGAAATAACTCAAAGGGTTCGGTGAGAAAGCCTAAATGACCGCCCACATTGACAGTTAAAATGAGCACATCTTCTGGGGCTAAGTGTCGCGCTGCCGCTAATGCCGTGCCATCCCCTCCTAAAACAATGGCTAAATCGATATTTTCCCCGCCTACTGAGGATAAAAAGACGGGATAGGGATTATCATTAATCCCACTGGGTCCCACTAAAACTTCACAATTACGCTTTTCTAGAGCGTGGGCATAAGTATCAGCCCATGCTTTACTATTGTTGTCATCTGCTTTATAGACAATAATAACTTGGTTTAGTTCCACGATAAAATCATTGAGAATGGGTTACTAAAGAATGCCCCCGTCACTCTCTTTTTGGGGAGGAAGAATGTTTAAGCTGGTAATGCTTTGTTCAAAGTTAGCAGATCGTTGTTGGAATTCATCAACTGGTGTCGTATAAGTAGTAATCCACATCTTGTCTTGCTGGGCGTTAAAATAAAATAATTGTTTCATTTCGACCCCCTCGTCGGTGCTAACTGTTGTTAAAATCCGACCCATGGGAGATTCATTTTGATTAATAATTTCAATATCTTGTTGTTCAAATTCATGCGTCGATTCCAGTTTACTCGCTGCTTGATCTAAATATTTCTCCAATGATTCCTGCCAAGAATGGCTTAAAATATGAACATTGGTTAACAAATTGTCTTCACTCAAATTGGTATCAAAGGCAATTAAGGCGATTTCTTCAACATTGTCTTGAATGGGCTTTAATCGGTTACTATAATCCCCATCAAGATTCTCTAATTTTTCTTCAATACTTTTGAAATTACGAATGGGGTTGCCACCTTGATAACTTTCAGGAAGGGAGAGATTCACACCTTC
>JAHEOB010000286.1 GCA_018610095.1 Halothece sp. MAG | reverse complement strand
TCCAAACATCAGCCACAATCAGGGCTAACATAGCGCGCGTGGGGTCTCCTAACCAGTTAATTCCAGAATCAATGAAACCCAGACTGCGTAAAATGTCATTGGCAACACCATATTGGTCATTAAAAATCCATTCCCAAGCCAGTCCCATCACCGCAGTGGGTAATGCCCAAGGAAGAATACCAATGGTAAGGAAGAATACCAATGGTTCTGACAATACCTCGCCCGCGAAATTGTTGATCTAATACTAGGGCAACGATAATGCCTAAAATTAACTCTAGGGTAAGGGAAATTACCGTAAATACAGTGGTGTTACCAATAGCATTCCAAAACCGCCCATCAGCCAACATGCGGGCATAATTCTCTAGCCCAGTAAAAACCGGTTCTAGTTGCGTTCCTAAATTTTGGGTAAAGACACTTGACCAAAAGGCACTGCCAATGGGATAGGCAAAGACTAACAGTAGCAAAATTAGGGCTGGTAATGATAATAACCAACCTGTTCGTTGTTCTTGTTGTCGCAGAGAATTCGGTGTCATCAGTTATTTTTAGACCGTTCTAACAAGCTACGAGTTTCTCTCGCTGCGCGATTCATTGCTTTTTCGGGAGTGACTGTTCCTGAAATGGCAGCACTTAGATGCCGTTGCAGAATATCAGAGGCTTGGGCATACTGCGCGATCGGGGGACGTAATACGGCATTTTCTAGAACCTCTAACAAATCCGGTAAATATTCATATTTTTCCACCAGATCAGGATCATCAAATAAATCCTTGCGAGTGGGAACATAGCCGTGTTGCAAGGCATGTTCTTTTTGGATGTCACGCTGAGTAAAATACTCAATGACCTGCCAAGCCTTATCAGGATGTTGGGTATCACTAGCAATGCCAAATCCCCAACCCCCCTGACAAGCACCACTATTTCCTTGGGGCGTATGAACCATGGGTTTAATATCAAATTTACCTGCAATTTCTGAATCTGAAGCTGACTTATAAACATAGGGCCAATTTCTTAAAAAAGCAGCTTCCCCATTTTGAAACATCCGACGAGTGGCTCCTTCTTCATAAGTGGTCACCCCTGGCGGAGAAACTCCTTGTACAATCGTATTTCTTAAAAATCTTGCTGCTGCGATCGCGTTAGGTTCATCTAACCCCACTTCTAGGGTTTCAGGATCAACCCAAAAGGCATCAAAGCCTTCCAAAATTTCCACAAACATGGCAGACAGCCCTTCATATTGTTTCCCTTGCCACAAATAGCCCCAGTCCGTATAATCTTGCTCTTGCAGGGATTGAGAAATTTCGATTAATTCAGAAAACGTGTCTGGGGGTTCATAACCCGCTTGTTCTAACCAGTCAGTGCGGTAGTATAGCATTCCTGCATCCGTGCGAAAGGGCATCCGATACAGGTTTCCTTGATACATTCCCCCTTGTACATCTCCTTCTAAAAATTGGTCTAATTCTTGTTGCGAGACGTAATCCGATAAATCCTTTAACCAGCCTGCTGCTGCAAATTTAGGCGTCCAAATAATATCCATATAAACTAAATCATAGGGAGAATCGCCTAATAAAAACGCTGATGTATAGAGATCCTCTACTTGATCGGTTTCATTGGGACCTTCAATAATATTTAACTCAATATCAGGATGTTGTTGATTAAAATCTTCCACATAATCTTCCATTTGAGCACTCTCAAGCGCCCACACTAATACATTAATCGTCACCGGTTGCTGACTCTGAACAACCACAATCAATAAAGGAATTGACACCATGGCAATCACAAAACTGATTACCGATTTTCCTTTTTTCCTGAACCATCGAGTTGATAAAAGTTGTTTCAAATCGGTTTTTAAAGTCATATCTACTTGCTTATTATTCAATATGCTAAATTGTCAAGAGTCCAATTGCTAGACATTGCCATGAGTAGAGGAAAAATTGTCGCGATCGCGACAGGGGCGATTTCAATTCTGATTGCCGTTGCTTACCTGATGTTAGTCTTCATTCTTGATACTCGCGGAGAGATGAAACCTGCCCCCATCCCTGAAATGATCCCCGTTGAACATTCTATAGAATTATCTGTAGCAGCAAACAGGTTTAGTGGAGATATGACTTAATGTGTCACAAAAAAAGATGGATCAGCCTGAGGGTTCTCCTATTTGGGAGTTTTTGAGTACGTCTCGTTTAGTTCGCTATCTATTACTGTTTGCCTTTGGCTGGGCAATTGTTCAAGTTTTTGCTTATTTCCAAACTGTCATTGTTATTTTTACCCTTGCAACGATCATTGCCTTTTTGTTGAATTACCCAGTGCAATGGTTGAAACAATATACTTCTCATACCATGGCTGTGGTTGTCGTATTTTTAGGAAGTTTAATTAGCTTAATCCTATTATTAGCAACTTTAGGATTAGCCATTATTGCCGAGTTACAAGAATTTGTCAATCAAGCGCCAGCCTTAATTGAATCTGTTTTAGATTTCCTTGATCAAACAGAAAGTTGGTTAGCACAGAGAAATATTGCTGTGGAGTTAGGGTTTTTACAAGAAGAATTACAAGCCCAATTAGCAAATGGGTTAGGAATATTAAGTAATTTGTTAAGTGAGTTTGTTATCTATTTTGTGGAATTGATTATTGTTTTAGTTATCAGCTTTTTTATGTTACTTAATGGAGGGCAAATCTGGCAATATTTAGTTAGTTTGTTCCCCCAACATTTACAAGATAATCTTATTAATTCGCTTCGCAATAATTTTTTAGAGTTCTTTCGAGGAAGACTAATTTTATCAACATTTTTCGGAATCTCTTCGTTGGTGGTTTACTTAATTTTACCAACACCCTATCCGTTACTATTAGCTGCGATCGCGGGTTTATTCGATTTGATCCCCGGCATTGGCGCAACCATTGGCATTAGTTTAACTGCTTTAATTGCCCTACCACAAGGCGTTATGATTAGTGTACAAATGATTATTTATTGTGTTTTATTACAGCAAATTGAAGAAAATGTTTTAATGCCTCGGGTGATGCAAGATGCAGTTAACTTAAATCCAGTTGTTACTTTTTTTGCTATATTAATGGGAACAACTATTGCTGGCTTTTTAGGACTCTTTTTAGCTGTTCCGGTTGCTGCGGTGATTGTTAGTTTCTTTAACTTAGAAGCCTTGAAAGGATAATATAGAATATTAAAAGAACGCAACCGAGCAATACCAATCAATGAAACCACTTGTCAGATGGCATCAAATCATCATGATTCTGATCCTACTCATAAGCGTTACCTTATTTAGCGGTTCTGCATTAGCCGATTGTTCGGATGAGGAAGAACAGGCTTTAGAACAAGCCCAAGAAATGATTAATCAAATCGAAACGCAACCTGAAAGGATTTCCGAGTTAATTATAGAAATTGGGAAAGCGGAAAAGCAAGATGCCATCGATACAATGGAAAATCAAATCGCAAAAGCAATGAATCGTTATCGAGATCAACTTCAAGACTCACTAACAAATTTAGAACTTGCGTCACAGTGCGATTCCCAAGTGAACGACGTTAAAAATGAATTAGAGCATATTGAAAAAATACAGAACCAAATGAAACAAGCTCTTAATTAGAATGTGCTGAAATTGTCAACCATTCTTTTAAAACGCCACTAACACCCCAGGTTCTTTTTGCTTGGGAAGCACTTGTAGGGAATTTCGTTTGGCACAATAATCTAAATCTGCTTGTTTTCCTAAACGTTTTAACCGTTGTCCATGACTTGACAAATGGAATAACTCTAATAAATGCGTTTGCCATTGTGAGTAAAGCGCGATCGCGCCAATGACTTCATCATTTCCAATATTGTCCAGATGATTGGGCAAATTGGGCAACAATTGATGGGCAATTGCACCAGCACAGGCGGTATCTTCTAAAGAATAACTTCCTTGCCACCCGGAATTAACCAACCAGATCGTTTCGGGTTGTTCTTGTTGCAAATACTGGATGACGGATTGCTCATTAACAAATGCCGCCGTTAATACCATTGGAGCTTTTTCCACCCGTTGTAGAGCACGAGTGCCGTTGGTGGTACTTAAAAAAAATCGTTTTCCTTGCACGCGATCGCAGCTACATTCTAAAGGAGAATTCCCGAGATCACACCCCTCAACTTTGGCTCCTCCCCGTTCTCCAGCTCGAACCCGTCGCCGCTGAGACCATTGTTCGCTCGTATCCATCAATTGGTCAATATCACTAAACGCTTGCACCGCTTCAGCACCACCAGCTAATACCGTTGCAATGGTAGTGGTTGCCCGTAACACATCAATCACAACGGCACAATCGGGCAAAGCGTCGGTTGGCGTTAGTTCTGGGGTGTCATAGACAAATAGCTTCACAGTTCTTATTATTTGCGGAGACCTCACCCTGACAATTTAACCAGAAAATGTCATTATAGAGTTAACTATTTTGTAAAGAAGTGTGACAAACATTATGGCTGATAAAAATTATTCTTGGAAAGGAAGTCCCAACGCAGGCTTAGTCCTAACGATTTTAGCCTTATTAGGAGGCATTGGTTTTATTGTAGTGGGTTTCATTGGTTAATGAGCACCCCCTCGATGGAGCTTGAAGGAGCAGTTATTAGAGAGAGACTGCTCCTTAATAGTTTTTGGAGTCAAATTGTTTGAATTGGCGACCCCGATATAAGGCATACAGATCAAACCATCCTCCCACCAGTGCAATGGTTAATCCAATTACAATAATTCCTCGGAAAACTGATCCAGCACCGAAGATACCCAGAAAAGTTAAAATTTGGCTCAAACCAACTTTCCCTATGGTTTCTAAACCAGGGAAATAGCTAATGGCGAGACACATAACTAGTAAGCTGCTCACCAAGATAACGGGAAAAGTAAAACTAACAATAACAGTTAATAAAAAGGAACGGATCACATTGGATAATTGTTTCATTTTGATTGGTTTGCAGTGAAAAACTATCCACTACAATAGGGAATTTTCCCTGATTTGCGTGTTAACTGTCAGAAATCTTCAATATTGATTAAAAATCTTGTTAAATAAATATTGAGTTGCAGACAAAATTTACCTAAACTTAAAATTTTCTATTTCTTGGGGGAGATGATTCTTCAACGTTTCATTACTTTACTTAATGTTTCTTAACAAAGATGCCATGTTGCGCCTTAAGTCAACTTAATAGCGCGATCGCGATTTGCCAATGAATCATCCTTAACGAATCTGATAATAGGCTCACTTAATCCTCATCGACATGAGTGTCAATTTGAGACGAACTTTGTTGATCACTCTCTACATGAGAAGAACTTTCTTGTTCACTAGAAACCACTTCTAAGTAACGACTTTCCAGTAAAAATGCCCCATTTTTGAATCGCACTGCCCAATAATCTTTGGGATGCCGATCTAAAATGGTTCCTTCTTCTCCCACTTTTACCACATTGGGCGGACGTAACATCGGCATTGGTTCTGCGGTTTTTATATAGGGGGGAGACTCGATTAATTTGACTTTATCACCAATGGAAAATTCTTTCATCGCTATTCATTTTGCCCTGTTTGCAATGCCAACGATATCAACTAAATTAACATTCCCGTAAGGTGGGTGATGCCCACCCTACAGAATGAGTCAAACCATACAAGGTTGTTTGTAGCGTTTCCAACCCCAACAGATTATTTATGTTTCCATAACCCTTCAAATTCCTGGCGAAGGGCGTCAGAATTAGCCACACGCGCCACTAATAAACTTTCCTGTTCAACAAAGGCTAATTGTTTTTTCCAATGTTGGATCGTTTCTTCTGATTTTAGCCAAAAATTGACAATTTCTTCTAAGACTTGATCCCAATCCCAATCCGGTTTATGGGGAATCATTTTGGTGGCTTGAATTAAGCCATCTAAGGAACACTCGTAACTTCCCAGATAGGTTTTACTGCGGTTGGTTTTCTTGGCAAATTGATGTTGAAATTGAACAAATTGAGCAATTGGCGTAATGCCAATAATGTCAAAGGTGTAACTCATAACGAAACAATTGAAATTCATGGAAACTTCCATTATGTGGTTTATATTTTATACAAAATCTGTTGAAAAAATGGTTTATTGCAAACATTAATGTTAGAAAATGATAAAAAAGTTTGAATTTTTTTGTACTCTGAGACATTAATTCTGTCTGTAGCGCGATGACAATCGAGAAAATCACAATACTTTTTGCTCTGTGTGACGAAAATTACCAAAATTGGGAATAATAGTGTTGGGAGTGTTTGAGATGATCAACAAAGGATGGATTCTGTAACCTCGCAAGCCAATCAGACTGTTCAGGAACAAGCCACTACTTGTGTGGTACAAACGTGGGGACTTAACAAAGTTTATCGTACCGGATTTTGGTTAAATCAGAAACTGGAATCTCTCAAGGGCTGCAGCTTAAGTGTTTATGAAGGAGAAACCTTCGGATTACTCGGCCCCAATGGCGCTGGCAAAACCACACTACTGAAAATTTTACTGGGGATTGTTCGTCCTACAGGAGGAAAGGCTGTTTTACTGGGCAAACCCATCGGCGATCGCGCTGTCAAACAACGCATCGGCTATTTACCCGAAAATCCTTATTTATACGATTATCTCACCGCTTGGGAATTTTTACGCTATACCGCAGGATTATTTCAAATTCCCCGTTCCCAACAAAATCAACGCATCCCCGAACTCTTAGACACGGTCGGCATTGATCGCAAAACCGCCAAGAAAAAACAACTCCGACAATATTCTAAGGGAATGTTACAACGCATTGGGATGGCACAGGCTCTAATCAATGACCCAGAAGTGGTATTTTTAGATGAACCTATGTCAGGGTTAGATCCCGTTGGTCGTTATCAAATTCGTCAGATTATTTTATCGTTACAAGAGCAAAGGAAAACCATATTTTTCAATTCCCATGTCTTAGGGGATGTGGAACAAATCTGCGATCGCGTTGCCATTTTAGCCCGAGGGGAATTAATTTGTACGGGATCACTGGATGAATTATTAGGCAGTAAAGATACCTATCAAGTCGTGGGAAGGGGTGGTAATCCAGACGAATTGAAACGTTGGGTACATAACCTTGATTTTACGGAACAACGTTGGTTTGGCCAATTAGACCCCAATGCTACTCCCGAAGCTTTTTTAGAAGCCCTTAATCAAATGGGGGCGCAAATTTTGGAACTGAATTTAGCACGGGTTTCCCTGGAAGAGTTTTTCTTAAAACAGCTGCGATCGCGAGGCATCGAATCCAGCCGATAAATCGGGGATGGAGTGGGCACAAAGCCCACCCGCCATCGTTTTAAATGTGACAGTTTTCTGCGCGATCAATATTTTTTAATTCGATACTAGGGCAAGTGTGCTTACATAAGCCGGTTAAAACATTGCCCGGTCCCACTTCCACTAATTGGGAAACCCCTTCTTCTGCTAATTGGACGAGGGTTTCTTGCCAACGAACGGTTTCTGTCAGTTGCCCCATTAAACGATTTTTTAATTGTTCCCCATCGACGGCGGGAATGGGATCGGTATTGGATAAAACGGGGATAATGGCTTCCCCAAAGGGAACTTCCGCTAACAGTTTTTGGAAATCTTGGGCAACACTTTCCATTAACGGCGAATGAAAGGCACCAGAAACTTTTAACGGCACCGCCCGTCTTGCTTTCACTTGCGATAAAACACTATCCACCGCTTCTGGTTTCCCTGAAATAACCACTTGTTGAGAGCTATTATCGTTAGCGAGAACGACATCACTGGTTTTGGCAAGGGTTTCTTCCAGTTCTGCGCGATCGAATTTCATCAGGGCAACCATTTTGCCACCGGTGGTATTATCCATGAGTTTTGCCCGTTGCTGTACTAATCGTAATCCAGCCTCAAAGCCAAAGACACGGGCAGCATACAGGGCACTATATTCCCCTAAACTATGACCGGCGACATATTGGGGGAGATGCCCTTGTTCATCGATTAAGATATCAATGAGAATAG
>JAHEOB010000285.1 GCA_018610095.1 Halothece sp. MAG | reverse complement strand
GTAACCATAAACAGTGTAATGAAGTACAACATGAAACGATTAGAGAGCGATTTGTTATGGAAATTGCCCAAAACCATCTTAGATGCGATAAGGGAACTCCCATTATAGTCGCTAGACTTAACGGGAGAGTATCAAGACTAACTCCGAAAATGACTCATACAACACTGTCAAAGCGATAAATAGAAGTTATCTCCCAACCACGGCTCAACCTGAAGTGGTCTTATTGCAGATTCTCTACTGGGGAAAGGGGGAGGGATAAGGAGTGATCCCATTGCTGGCAGTGTCCTTACTGTTTTGCCATCTTTACAATTTCAGAAATATTCTTGATACACTTCTTAATATTTTCCCTAAGAAATCCCGAAACGTTTTACTCTAAAAGCTGACCCATGTCTTAATGACAGATGTTTTGCACAATATCTTTAGTTAACTAGACGTTTGGAGGTAAACTTAGGGAAATTTGTCAATGGTCATGATCACTAGAAACCCTCATCTAAAACGGTATAAGGCGATATATGAATCAATTAAAAAATGCTTATTAATCAGTGACTCGTGCTTTCTAGTGAAATGGCCAATTTTTCCCATGATGACCCTTCCAAACCTTTAAGACAGTAACTGTTGCGACAGGAGATTAATAGAACTATGATTAGTGCCTCAGGTGGAAGCTCTCTCGCACGTCCTCAGCTTTACCAAACCGTTCCTCTGTCCAAGTTATCTCTAGCAGAACAGCAAGATCGGTTTTTAGAACGAGGGGAACTGCAAGAACTGAATACCTTTTTCCAATTGGGCAGCAAACGAGTTGAAATTGCCCAAGTGATTACTCGTAACTCGGAATTAATTGTTTCTCGGGCTGCTAACCGTATCTTTACAGGGGGCTCACCGATGGCCTACCTAGAACGGCCCCGAGAAGAGGCTCCTGCTATGGCAATGGCTGGCGGCGATCAACAGCAGAGTCTGGAACGCCAGAAACAATTAGGAACCGTGACCTATGTTGAAAGCGGTGGTGGCTTTTTGGAAGGGCTGCGATCGCTGTTTAGTGCCACTGGCAGTAGTGTTGCTGCTCCACCGAACTTCCGTCCCATTAATGTTTCCCGTTATGGCCCGCAAAATATGCAGAAGTCGTTGCGGGATTTGTCTTGGATGTTGCGGTATGTCACCTATGCCATTGTTGCAGGGGATCCCAACATCATTACGGTTAATGTTCGTGGCTTGCGGGAAATCATTGAAAATGCTTGCTCTAGTGCAGCAACCATTGTTGCCCTAGGAGAAATGCAGGCAGCAACGCTGAGGTATTTCCAAGAAGACGAACAAGCACGGGAAACCGTTGAACAGTACTTTAAAGTCATCATTGAGGAATTCCAGGCTCCCTCTCCCTCCAATAAGATTCGTCAGCGTCCCAGTGGCGATCAACAAGGGTTAGAACTTCCCCAAAGTTACTTTAATGCGGCGGAACGTCGTCCCAAATATGCCATGAAGCCGGGGCTGTCTTCCTTTGAAAAACAAGCTGCGGTTAAAGCAGCCTATCGGCAAGTCTTTGAACGGGATATTACTCGCGCTTACAGCCTTTCGGTTTCTGATTTGGAATCGAAAGTCAAAAATTGCGAAATCTCCATGAAGGAGTTTATCCGTCGCTTGGGTAAATCTCCCCTTTATCGCAAACAATTCTTTGAACCCTATATTAATAGTCGGGCTTTAGAACTGGCGTTCCGTCACTTTTTAGGACGCGCCCCCTCGTCTCGGGAAGAAGTACAAACTTATTTCTCCATTGTTTCCGAAGGCGGACTGCCAGCCTTAGTGGATGCGTTAGTGGATAGCAAAGAATACTCGGATTACTTTGGCGAAGAAACCGTTCCCTATATCCGTGGTTTGGGAGAGGAAGCCCAAGAATGTCGCAATTGGGGTATGCAGCAAGACCTGTTTAAATACAGTGCCCCCTTCCGCAAAGTTCCCCAGTTTATTACCACTTACGCTCAATACAATCGCCCCTTAGCGGATCAGCATCCCTATGGTGTCGGCAATGATCCCCTCGAAATTCAGTTTGGCGCGATTTTCCCGAAAGAAAAAGCAGAGCCCAGAACCAGTCCTGCTCCCTTTAGCAAAGATACCCGTCGCATTTTAATTCATCGTGGACCGCCCAATTATAATCAAACGGGCAATCCCAAAGCACGGGGCTTATCTCCCGGTTCCTTAGGGCCCAAGGTATTCCGTTATTATCAAACTCCCTTCTCCGGGCTCAATAGTGAAACCAATACCAATTATGGGGTTAAATACTCCGAAAGTAGCAGCAGAAAAGTGATTTTGGCTTGTTACCGACAAGTCTTTGGACGGGATGTCTATCAGCGACAACGTCTCCAATTTGGGGAGATCAAGCTAGAAAATGGGGAAATTACGATTCGCGATTTTGTGCGGATGCTAGCCAAGTCTAATGTGTTCCGCGATCTGTACTGGACGCCCCTTTATGTCACCAAAGCCATTGAATATATCCATCGTCGGCTGTTAGGTCGTCCCACCTATGGCCGTCAAGAAATGAACCAATACTTTGATATTTGTGCCAAGCAAGGCTTTTATGCCTTAGTGGATGCCATTCTCGATACCCAAGAATATAGTGAAACCTTTGGGGAAGATACCGTTCCCTATGAGCGTTATTTGACCCCAGGTGGCTTACAGTTACGGACTCGCACCTATAATCTGCGTAAAGATGTGGGTACCCAAATTAGCCCTGAAGAAACGCCGCGCTTTATGGAGTTGGGCAAAGTTTCTCAACAGCGGAGTGTTGCTGGTGTGGATTCCTGCGTTAAACAAGGGGTCAATAAACGTCGTGAGCAAACCAAAGCCTTTAAGCTTACCAACCTTCAAGACAAGGTTAACCTCGAAAAAGTGATCGGGGCTGCCTATCGTCAAATCTTTGAGCGCGACATCGAACCTTACATTGTCAAAACACAGTTTACCAATCTCGAAAGTAAGCTCAGTAACGGCGAAATTACTGTTAAAGAATTTATTGAAGGCATTGGTTGCTCCCAGTTATATATCAAGGAGTTCTACACCCCTTATCCCAATACCAAAGTCATTGAGTTGGGAACCAAACATTTCTTAGGACGGGCACCGTTAAATCAAAAAGAGATTCAAAAATATAACCAACTGTTGGCGACCCGAGGGATTCGTGCCTTTGTTAAGGCTTTAGTCAACAGCATGGAATATTCTCAAATGTTTGGAGAGGATACGGTTCCCTATCGTCGTTATCCCACCTTACCTGCTGCTAACTTCCCGAATACGGAAAATCTATATAACAAGCTCACCAAGCAGGATGATGAATTAGTTGTTCCCAGCTTTGAACCGACGCGGTCTAAGTTTGATAACAGCCAGTTCCCCTTAATGAGTGAAGCGAAAGCTCAAAATGGGGCAGGGCAAGTTGCCGAGTATATGGAATTGGCGCGATCGATGAATGATCCGGAAGCGGTGCAGACACAATCCGTTCCTCGGATTTTCCGCCATTCTCCCCAAGCGAGTACGGAGCAAACCCAACAGGTCATCAATGCCATTTATGCCCAACTGATGAATGTTCCTCAAGATAATGTTCCTGAGGCATTCCGTTTACCCCATTGGGAACAACAACTGTTAGCTGGCAATTGCAGTGTACGGGATTTCGTTAAGGGCTTAGCCACTTCTGAGGTTTACCAACAGCGCTATGTCCAACCTTATCCCAATCCCAAGGTGATTGAGTGTCTCTATCGCCATCTGTTGGGACGCACTGCCAATGCCACTGAAGTGAATCAAATGACCCAGAAGCTGACAGAACAAGGCTTGTCTGCTGTGGTTGATGCTCTAATTGAAAGTGCAGAATATAATCGTTTCTTTGGTGAAATGGTTGTTCCCTATCGCAAAGACAACCATCAATAAATTTCTCTGATTCGGTTTAAACCGCAAACTACCCCCCTTACCTAACAGGGGGGTTATCTATTGTGAAGTATTAACAATGCCCAAACAGTTCCAGCGATCGCAGCTATAAAATAATTAATAACGCGATCGCGCAAATGATTTAGGGGGTGGTGCCATCCCTATTGTCCAGATAGTTGGCAAAATTACTTTACGCTACAATCGGAACCACCTACGAGTACACCAGAACCAACAAATTTGCAAAACCAGAGAGTGAATGTAGAAGGGCAAGGGCTATCTGTAGGTAGCAACAACACTCAAATAAACATTTACCAAGCTGCAGACAGCAGCCAAAACCAACAACCAAAACGAATTCCCAACAATCTCCACAGCCGTGGTGTTGACAGAGAGCAATTTTTTGGTCGTGACGAACAGCTCCAAGAACTGCATCAAATTCTGCAAAGCAAAAACGAAGACGCTATTACCGCTGCAGTGGTAGGGATGGGAGGCATTGGCAAAACCGAACTGGCAGTACAGTACGCGCGTCAGTTTCGAGATAGCTATCCCGGTGGCATTTGCTTTTTAAATAGCTCCGACTGGAAACAAGAACTGGTATCGTTTGCCCGCACCTACTTTCCCAACTTTGACCCTCCCGACAATTTGGAATTGGACGAACTGGTAGCTTACTGCTGGCAGCACTGGCAGCCATCGGAGGGCAAGGTTCTTGTCATTTTGGACAATCTCACCGATTACCAAACAATCAAAAACTATCGTCCAGAAGGTTCTCGGTTTAAGTTGCTGCTGACAGCGCGAGAAAATTTGGGCATTACCCAACTTGCCTTAGAAGAACTATCGGATGAAGCAGCACGGGATTTTTTGGCGTCTTTCATCAACGACCAACGTCTGGAGGCTAGCGAACAACTCCAAACACTCTGTCGGAAATTGGGGAACCTACCTTTGGGCATCGAACTGGTGGGGCGTTACTTGCAAACCGACCCCGATGTTAGTTTATCGGAAATGCTGGAGAGGTTGGAAGCGCAAGCCCTGGAAGATGAAGCCTTAGAAGAAGTACATCCTGCCATGACGGCAAACCGTGGCGTAAGAGCTGCCTTGGAATTGAGCTGGCAGCGGTTGAGCGAACCGACGCAAGTGGTCGCTGCTTGGTTGGCACTTTTGGCAGAAGCGTCTTTTCCCTGGTGGTTGGTGGAACAAATGAATGCTATCGAAGAAACTCAATTTTTCAATGCTAAACAACTGCGGAAAGCCCGTCGGGAACTCACCCAATCCCACCTGCTCAAACGTACGGAGGAAAAGACCTACGCACTGCATCCATTGGTAAGGGAATTTTTGCGAGAAAAACTAGATACCTTTCCAGAAGCAACAGCCACGGAATACAAGCGTGCTTACTGTCGGGCATTGGTGAAAGAGTTAGAGCAAATAGAATTGCCACCGCTACCAGAGCAAATTCGTGCTGTCACGCCTATCATGCCCCATGCCAAAGTAGCGGCATGGGAAATGACTGATTTCTTCGATAAAGCAGATATTTATAGACCTTTTGAAAGGATAGGTTGGTTTTATCAAGGGCAAGGTTTTTATGCCGATGCCGAACCTTGGTTGCAACAAGGTTGTCAGGTAGCAGAAAAGTATTTAGAAGCGCAACATCCCGAACTCGCTGCCAACTACAACAATCTCGCAGGATTGTACCTAGCCCAAGGTAAATACGACGATGCCGAATCTCTCTCTCGCAAAGCTATTCAAATAGCAAAACAAGCCCTGCATCTCTCCCATCCCAAACTAGCTGCCACCTACAACAATCTCGCAGCGTTGTACTATGCCCAAGGCAAATACGACGATGCGGAACACTTCTATCTCCAAGCCCTTGAAATAAGAGAACAAGCTCTGCCTCCCTCCCATCCTGACTTCGCACAAAGCTACAACAATCTTGCAGCGTTGTACTATGCCCAAGGCAAATACGACGATGCGGAACACTTCTATCTCCAAGCCCTTGAAATAAGAAAACAAGCTCTGCCTCCCTCCCATCCCAGCCTCGCTACCAACTACAACAATCTTGCAGCGTTGTACTATGCCCAAGGCAAATATGACGATGCCGAACCTCTCTATTTCCAAGCCCTTGAAATAAGAGAAAAAGCTCTGCCTCCCTTCCATCCTGACCTCGCACAAAGCTACAACAATCTCGCAGGGTTGTACCGAGTCCAAAGTAAATACGACTATGCCGAACCCCTCTGTCTCAAAGCCCTTAAAATAAAAGAACAAGCCCTGCCTCCCTCCCATCCCAGCCTCGCTACCAGCTACAATCATCTCGCAGTGTTGTACTATGCCCAAGGCAAATACGACAATGCCGAACCTCTGTTTTTAAAAGCTTGGCAAATTCGAGAAGAACAATTGGGTGCAACCCATCCCGACACGCTAAGGGTTAAAGAAAATTATGAACGCTTGAAGCAATGGCGTACCTAAATATCAGAACTTGGAGAAAACTTCTTTGTTACTACCCATTACAAGGAAGTTGTGTATTTAAGCAAGATGGAGAATAG
>JAHEOB010000284.1 GCA_018610095.1 Halothece sp. MAG | reverse complement strand
GTATTTTCTGCAATCACTTCATATAAAATCGCTTGTTTTTCTGGGGTATTTCCTTTTCTTAAAACACGCCCTAACCGTTGTACATATTCTCGTGTTGAACCCGTTCCTGATAAAATAATAGCAATTCTCGCTTCGGGAACATCCACCCCTTCATTGAGAACATGAGAGGCAACAAGAATTTTATAGTCTCCTGTTTTAAATTTTTGTAGAATAAAGTGCCGTTCTTTAACAGGAGTTTGATGGGTAATTGCAGGAATTAAAAAGTTTTGGGAAATCCGATACACCGTTGCATTATCATTGGTAAAAATTAACATCGGTTCCGGAGAATGTTTGGTAATTAAATCGGTTAACACTCGCAGTTTACTTTCTGTTCCCAAAGCAATTTGTTTCGCTTGACGATGGGCTAACATGGCACGCCTGCCTTGCTGCGATCGCGCACTTTCTTTGACAAATAATTGCCACCCTTTTAAGTTCCCTAAAGAAATTCCTTTTTGTTGCAAAAATTGATTCCGAATCGCAATGGCTTCCTGATAGGTTTTCCGTTCGTTTTGGGATAACTTTACTTTAATTTCAACGGTTTGATAATTCGCTAACGCTTGCCCTGATAACTCTTGTGCCGTTTTACGGTATATAATTGATCCAATAAGGGATTGCAATTCCCGTTCATTGCCATCAGACCGTTCTGGGGTAGCCGTTAATCCTAAACGATACGGCGCGATCGCGCATTCAGCAATCACGCGATTAAAATCGGTGGGAAGATGGTGACATTCATCAAAAATGACAAAACCATATTGATCGCCAACCGCCTCCGCATAAATGGCAGCACTATGATAGGTTGCGATTAAAATATCACTGCGATCATGAGAGCCCCCTCCCAATAACCCAATTGCCACCTCAGGAAAGGCAGCCTCTAATTGAGCGTACCATTGATGCATTAAATCCAATGTGGGAACAACAATCAAGGTTGTGCGGGGAGTGGCTTCCATCGCTAACTGGGCTAAATAGGTTTTTCCTGCAGCCGTCGGTAATACCACAATCCCTTGTCTTCCCGATTGTTTCCATTGTTGCAACGCCTCCGTTTGATGGGAATAGGGCGTCATTACTACCCGAGAGTTTAATTCCACCGCATAAAATGCCTTGGCTTCATCAACAAAGGGAATCTCCTCCCCTTGCAACGTTTCTACTAAGGGGCGATAATAAATGGCTGGAATGCGAAACTTCTCGACGCGATCATCCCAAGTGGCAAAGTCAATCCATGCCTTGCCCGGCGGGGGAGGATGAAGTAATAGCGTGCCTTGATGATACCAAAGTTTAGAGCAACGTCGCGACATTAGCAGATTTCATTACAACTGATTTTTTCTCATCTGTTCCCAGAGGGTTTGATATTGTTGTTCTGTTTCCGATGGTAGAGGATGCAAAAATTCACTCTTTTTTATCAATTCTTCTGAGGGATTACGCAGAGGATCGTTTCTTAATTTCTCAAATTCGTCGGGAAAATTGTGGGCATCTTGGTTTAATAAAATGGGAGAAGAAGCATCGCTAAATAATCCAATTTGCACCGCCGATTTTGGTTCCAAGGAAAAATCCATCCATTGCATTGTGGTTTTGGTAAACGTTTCCCTCACAGCAGGGCGAACCCACAAATCTGCCCACAGGGCTGTTCCTGATGAGGGGATAATTATTTTAATATCTGGATAACGCGTTTGTAATTGTAGAAAATCAGTTAACCAACCAACTGCTAGCCAAGTATCTCCTAAAATTAAGGGTTGTAAATAAGCCTGAGAACTGTAAAATTTGACCTGTTGTTGCAGGGCTGCTAATTCTGATTTTAAGTTGGGAACTTCCTGTAAATTATTGGTGTTATAAGATTCTCCTAGTTTTTTAAGGGTTAATCCAATGACTTCTCGGGGATGATTCAGTAAAGAAATGCGATCGCGCAAGGAATCTCGCCATAAATCTTGCCAGTCAGTAGGGGGTTGATCACCATTGTCACGAAATTTATCTTCTCGGTAAGCAATGACGGTACTTCCCCAGCGATAAGGGATTCCCCAGATATTTCCCTCCGGAGCAAGATTGCCCTGATCATCCCGTTTTCCTAATGCTTGCCAACGCGGGGTTAATCGATGCCAATTGCTGAGTTCCTTCACTGGAATCGGTTGAATTAATTGTTCTTGAATTGCCCTTTTCAGCCAAAAATCCCCTAACGTCACTAAATCCACCGTCGTTGTTTCTTTAGCAGATGCTAGAAAATCATAGATATCAGTGAACTGGGAAATGGGATCAAGGTTAACCGCACCTGAGAGACGATCCTGAAATTGTCCTAATAATTGCGGCGGAATTGACCCTTTTAAGATTTTCGCTGATAGTATCGGTGTTTGAAACCAACCACAAGCAGATAAATTTGGCGCGATCGCTGCTGCCAATGACATTAATAAAACTTTACGACGGCTTAACATAAATCTGAAAAATTAAATAAATCCGTAATATTAAAGGATGTATCAATATAGCGAATAAGATGATAAGAGAGCATCTTTCTAACCTATTACCGTAGCAAAAGGAAATTGGTATCGTTCATGGATCAACTGGAAAGTCATATCATCAGCCTGGAACAAAAAATTGATCGATTATACAGTGTGGTAGAACAACTCAGCAACCGCATTGACGAAAAAGATGAAAGCCGTCAAACTAGCCAGCCCATCTCACAAAACGACGCCATTATTGATGATTCTGCGGTGTCATCTCGTCACCGAGGGGTTAGTGAAATGATGGAACACAAAGACGTTTTACTAGATGATGAAACTCATTCCACTCAAAACGTCGCCGCTGACGGAGAAGAAGTATCTCCTGAAATTCAAATTCGTCGTCTTAACACCCAACTAACCGCTGCTTATAATCGAATTGCTGCTTTAGAGGAACAACTCCTCACGCAACGGACTCACAATTGAGCAGTGTTTTGATAATTTTGGAGTAACTGCTCAATTGTGGTTAATAATTGTGCTTGATTCCAACCGCAATACAAATGAGCAGCGATCGCGCATCCTCCTGCCCCCACGCCCTCTTTGACATAACCCTCCTCATAAACTTGTAGCTGGGGATAGTGGGAGGTTGCGAAACTCAGAGCTGTTGCCAATAGGGGAACCTCCTGTAATCGTCTAGCTAAACCAATGGTATCACCCGTGGGGTCTTGCGCTACCCAACGGGTTGTTCCCACCACCACTTGCTTTAAGTTTCCCCACTGATGCTGATTCCTTAAGCATTGCATTAAGCCATAAACCGCTAGCATTTGCGTGCCCCCCGCCAGTAAAACTCCTACTTTACGACTCGCTGACAACGCCATACCAGCCACAACCGCTTGCATGGGATCGCCCACCGCAGCTACCACTGTTAAGGGATCGACGATTTTTTTACCATACCAATCTGTTTGCTGTAACCCGGTTTGTACTAGGTTCCATTTTTGTTGATGATTACACTTGGGATGACTACTGTTAATTTGATCGTTCGCAGCAATTCCCAACCCTGTGAGTAACCCGAGAGCAGTGGTTGTCCCCCCAACCACGCATTCTGCAATGATTAAATAACTATCTTCGACGGTTTCAGCAAGTTTTTCCCCCCATTGCCAACCTTGATGAAATAAATGGTTAACGTTATCTTTGGACATCGCTGCCCCTGTAGAGAGACATTGTGCCGGGATGCCATCCAAATCAATATGAGGCGTTGCCGGGGGAATGGGTAAACCGGCGTTGAAAATGGATACGGGAATCTCCAGGGCTTCAACAATGGCACGAGAAATTAAAGTGGGAGAGGCTCCAACATGCAAGGGCGGTAACGGATATTTCGGATGAGGTTGCACGCCATTACCTAAACATTCTGCATCCGCGATCGCGGTGTAACGTCGATCATGAGGCGTTGCCCCAGCAGCAGAAATATTGGGGTGTAATCCCGTTTCTGTAAACCCTAAAACACAAGCCATTGCTGGGCGTTTACCGCAATATTGATTTAACCAGCGGTTTCCTTGAATAATATTGGTATAAATGGGAATCATTGATTATGTTGTTAGTTCAAACGTGACTGATGACACTTGATGATTGGTTAAGACTAATCCATCCTATACTATCGGTTCTTTTCATTTTGCCTTTAATAGGAACTGTGGTGAACTTTGCTTGGGAGACGCGTCAACGGCGCTTACAACGATCAGCAGGGAAGACAAATCGTAAACTTCGTGTAAGGGCAGGGCGAAATCATCTCAAAATCGGAAAATGGTTATCTGCCTCAGTGGTTGGGACTATATTGGTGGCATTTGCCTATAGCATTCTCTATGACCACATTATTCAGAATCAGCGATGGCATCAAGAATCTTTTGAAGTAATCTTTATTATTCTAATATTTTTATTCACCATCCTCTCAATGGCATTTTTGTATCGTGCTACGTCAAAAAAATGGCGGGGCATTTTTGCAACTTTAACTGGAATGGGATTGATTATTTTATGTAGTCAACCCGGAGTCTCTCCGAATACAGACAATTGGTATATTTCGCATTGTTATTATGGAATGGTTCTTGGATTGTTAATGATTTTTTCAGTAGCCACCATTGAAGATATTTATCGAGATACCTCGTTACGATGGCGCAAACTTCATACGACATTTAACGCGATCGCGCTACTATTATTAATCGGCAGTGTCATTACTGGAATTAGAAACTTATTTCAACTCGGCTAATATCTACTTTTTTTGAAACTTAACCACCAGATTAATGCTAATAAAAATAGCCAACCCACTACCCCAGCAATTGGATTCCCATAAATCCCAGTTATTGCTGGAGAAACATTATTATTATAAGTAATTAACTCTCCCACATCTACTATATAATAGCCCCAAACTAATCCCCCATGTAAACCAATAGAGAGTCCTAATCGTCCTTGATTTTTGTGTCTAGCTAACCCTAAACTTAATCCCAACATCACTAAACCAGGGAAAGCAGGTAACGTTTCAATAATAACATCAAGTGGTTTCAAAAAATGCGCGATCGCGAAGATAAGACTATTTGCCCATAAGGAAACAGTTAGGGAATAGTCTTGTTCCAATTCATTTAATAACCAACCTCGAAAAACG
>JAHEOB010000283.1 GCA_018610095.1 Halothece sp. MAG | reverse complement strand
CTTGAGCAAGATTTGAATAAGGAATAAATAAAATTTAAACCATATTATCTATCGCGATCGCGCTTTTTCAATTAGTAATAAAAAAAAACTGGCAAGGGCAAATGGCTTGTTCTCTCAACTATGACGATGGGTAATTAGGTAACTCTCACTTCCTTAACAGTCGCTAAACTAGATACCATCGATAACAGTGAGTGAGCTACCTCAACTCGCTTGCGCTGAAGTTGAGGCTTCCTATCCAATAAGATGCTTTCCATCAAGTTCAAGGAACTACATTTCCAAGTCTTAGATTTAGGCGAGATGCGGATTCCCTCGCTCCGAAGGTCAAAACATGGAATAAGAAAAAAATTCTTTATAACTTGGCTTGGTTTTTGCCGAATTGTCCTCCATCTCAGACTGATTTTAGTCTCTAAATTGGTAGGTGTGTGTTCTAAGTTCACTATCATGAGGAGCTGTGGTCTGAATCGCATTCCGACCTTTATAAGCTCCGTCCTCAATTCGCTTACGCTGAAATTGGGGACTTCTCGCTCACCTCTGTTAAAATTTGAATTTAATATTTCCTCTGCACTAACCTTGGCAGTAATATCAATGCTACTGTTTCGGCTTCAATCAAGCCATCTTTGATTTAGCAGCAGAGGTTCAATAAAATATATAGAGTATTAATCTTAATTTTCTTTTTAGATTAACAATCCCCCATTGTTTCCCACTATTGATCATAATCAAAAATGACTATTGAACAGCAACACTATTCCAACCCTTCCTCAGCCCATCTGGGCAATGCCCAAGATGAGAGCTATGAAGTTAATGGTATAGAAGAACTACTCAATCACTCTAACCGTGACTATCATCAATCCACCAGAGAAGAACCAAGGAGCGATAAAATCGTGCCAGGAAATGTGGCAAGAATCAAAGTAATCGGTGTTGGCGGAGGCGGTTGTAATGCTGTCAACCGCATGATTTCCAGTGACGTGACTGGTGTCGAATTTTGGGCAATTAATACGGATGCTCAAGCCCTATCTCGGGCAACTGCCCCTAACCGTCTCCAAGTCGGGGAAAAATTAACCCGAGGATTAGGAGCAGGGGGAAATCCTTCCATTGGTGAAAAAGCAGCAGAAGAATCCCGAGATGAAATTGCCCACGCCTTAGAAGACACTGACTTGGCGTTTATTACTGCCGGTATGGGCGGTGGTACTGGCAGTGGGGCAGCCCCCATTGTGGCAGAAGTGGCTAAGGAAATGGGTTGTTTAACCGTTGGTGTGGTTACTCGTCCCTTTACCTTTGAAGGACGCCGACGGACAACCCAAGCGGAAGAAGGTATCTCCGCTTTACAAACCCGAGTGGATACCCTCATTGTGATTCCTAATAATAGACTCTTATCCGTCATTGATGAAAAAACCCCTGTCCAAGAAGCATTTCGGGTGGCTGATGATATTCTCCGTCAAGGGGTTCAAGGCATTTCTGATATTATTACCATCCCAGGGTTAGTTAATGTGGATTTTGCCGATATACGCGCTGTCATGGCTGATGCGGGTTCCGCCTTAATGGGAATCGGTTCTGCTTCGGGTAAATCCCGTGCTGGGGAAGCTGCAACGGCTGCTATTTCTTCTCCCCTTTTAGAATCTTCCATTGAAGGGGCGAAAGGCGTCGTGTTTAATATTACTGGTGGCAGCGATTTAACCCTCCATGAAGTCAATACCGCTGCAGAAACCATTTATGATGGTGTTGATCCTGATGCCAACATTATTTTCGGAGCGGTAATTGATGATGAAAAAATGGAAGGGGAAGTGAGAATTACGGTTATTGCTACTGGCTTTTCTCGGCAAGAGGAAACTGAAACGACTTCCAAAAAGCAAGAAAAACGTGCCCCGAAATCGGAAGCATCGCCTCAGGAACCACCAAAATCCAAACCAGAATCTGAACCAGATCAGGGGTTAGATATTCCTGACTTTTTACAACGTCGTCGTCCCAATCGTCGTTAAGGGGAAGTAACCTTGAATTGTCCAACAGCACTTACCATCGCGGGGTCTGATAGTGGAGGAGGTGCCGGCATCCAAGCTGATTTACGAACCTTTGCTTTCCATCAAGTTCATGGCACCAGTGCCATTACTTGTGTCACTGCTCAAAATACGGTTGGGGTGCAACAGGTGCAAGCCCTCCCGCCAGCAATGGTATCGGCACAAATTGAATCAGTGGTCACTGATTTGGGGGTACAAGGGGTGAAAACAGGGATGCTTCTGAATGAGGAAATTATTCGTGCCACGGCAGAGATGATCGCCGATTATCAACTGCAATCTTACTTGGTCGTTGATCCCGTGATGGTCTCTCGGACGGGAGCTCAATTAATTGACGATGCTGCGATCGCGCAATTAAAACAAGCCTTAATCCCGCAAGCGGTTTTAGTGACTCCTAATTGTTACGAAGCTCAAATTCTCAGTGAGCAAGCAATTCATACCTTGGATGAAATGAAAACTGCTGCTGAAATCATTTATCAAAAGGGAGCAAAAACGGTCTTAGTGAAAGGAGGTGCGATGCCTGGAGAATGGCGCGGTGTTGATGTTTGGTTTGATGGGGAACAATTCGATATTTTAAAAACAAATCTGATTAATACGGAAAATAGTCATGGCACCGGTTGTACCCTATCGGCTGCGATCGCAGCTAATTTGGCATTGGGAAAACCTCTCAAACAAGCGGTTGAAGAAAGTAAACATTATGTTACCACCGCTCTCCAATATGCGTTAAATATTGGACAAGGTAAAGGACCTGTGGGACACTTTTTCCCATTGATGTTCCCTGCTGGAAATTAGTGGTTGCCATCAGTAAACAAATTCACTAAGAAATAGTTGATAACGATTATGTCATCCAAGTCTCGTTTTAAGGGAGTTCCTTATCCCTCCAAAAGCTCAAAACAACCCTCACCACAACCTTATCCCTTTCAACCGGCTCAACAACAGGCTAGACCAGTTTCCTCGCAAAAAATGCAAACGGTTCCCATGTCAGTCTATCGGGAATTGGCGGGGGAATTACAAGCCACTAAAAGTGAACTAGAGGGATTAAAGCAACAAAATTTAGAACTGAGTCAGCAAAATCAACATTTGCGTCTCGAACTGAATAAATTGATTAAAGCGGTGCAAAAGGTAGAGCATAACTTACACTATTGGGAACAACCGTCTCAAGTTCAATATCAATCACCGCGCTACTATCCGCAATCGGCTAATTATGAACATCCCTATTATCATCCCTACAATGAGCAAGGCTATTACCCACAAACTGATCCCAATTTGATTGCAACGGAAACAGAATACCAACTCAAGGGCACAAAAACGGCTAAGCAATCTCAGGAAATTAATGGCTGGGTATTACTAGGGGTGGTAATATTGATTATTATTTCCTTTGCTGGCCTAGGATTTTTCGTGGCACGACCCCTTTTAGAGGGCAATGTCGGAAATGACAGTGAGTAATTATAACTGATTGCAAGACGTATGGGAACGATTCAAGCATTACGAGGAACGCGGGATATTCTGCCAGAGGAAGTTCCTTACTGGCAACAAGTGGAAACCGTTGCCAAAGAAATTCTCACCCAAGCTGCTTATAACGAAATTCGCCCGCCCATGTTGGAACAAACGGCTTTGTTTGAGCGGGGAATTGGGGAAGCAACGGATGTGGTTAGTAAAGAAATGTACACGTTTTACGATCGCGCTGAGCGTCGTTGTACCCTAAGACCTGAAGGGACAGCAGGAGTGGTTCGATCATATATTGAACATGGCTTACACAGCCAGGGCGTTCAGCGCTTATGGTACACCGGCCCCATGTTTCGCTATGAACGTCCCCAAGCAGGGCGACAACGGCAATTTCACCAAATTGGCGTCGAATTGATTGGTTCCGGTTCCCCCCTAGCCGATGTGGAAACCATCGCCCTTGCCACTGATATCTTAGAAACTCTTGGTTTAAAACATCTTAGTTTAGAACTGAACTCCGTCGGCAGTGCTGAGGATCGTCAACAGTATCGCACTGCTTTGATGGAGTATTTAACCCCTTATAAAGATGATTTAGATGCCGACTCGCGCGATCGACTCACCCGTAATCCCCTACGGATTCTGGATAGTAAAGATGAACAAACCCAAGCCATTCTTCAAGATGCCCCCCGTCTGCTGGATTATTTAGGGCCTGATTCCCAACGCCACTTTGAGCAAGTGCAACAGCAACTGACTACCCTCGGCATTGATTACACCTTGAATCCCACCTTAGTCCGAGGACTTGATTATTATACCCATACGGCTTTTGAAATTCAATCTGCCGATTTAGGGGCACAAGCAACTGTGTGTGGCGGTGGTCGCTATGACGGATTAGTCGCTCAATTAGGGGGGCAAGAAACCCCTGCCATGGGTTGGGCAATTGGCATGGAACGGTTAATTTTGCTATTACAGAAACTGAAAGCAACGCCACAACCTCGCCTTGACTTTTACATGGTCTCTGGTGGGGAACGGGCTCCCACCCAAGCTCTCAAGCTAGCCCAACAATTACGTCATCAAGGCTTTCGAGTGGAATTAGATGTTAGTGGCAGTCGCTTTCAAAAGCAATTTAAACGGGCAGATCGTCACGGCGCGATCGCGTGTTTAATTTTGGGAGATACGGAAGCAGATCAAGGAACAGTTAACTTAAAATGGATGGCAACTCAACAGCAATCAGTTTGGCAACAAAGTGAACTTTTAGCCCAAGCGGAATATCTCCATCAACAAATTTTACAAGCAACCAGCAATTAATTATGAAAAATTTATGGAACACTGGGAGTTTTTTCTGCAAAAAGTCGGTGAACAGGACTGGCAAAAATTACAATTGACTCAGCCAGACATCCCTACTGGGGAATATAATATTGCCATAAACAATCCTCATCGTGCTCAGCAATTCCTGGAAGTAGAACTTCATATCCCTGCTACGGAACAATCTCCCCCAAGCCGACACAAAACATTTGCTCAATTGGATGAGCAAGGGTTTGCCATTGTAATTTCGCAGCTGAACCTACAACCGGGGGCTTGGGAAATTCAGTGTCGAGGCGACATTCTCGCGACGTTACTAGGAGATGATTGGGAAGTGACGCTATGGTTACAAGTTACTGAGGCGGTTTCCCAAACTACCCCCGAATCTTCAATTGAAAAGGTGAGTGACCCCACTGTGATTGATGAAGTGGAGGCGGTTACCCAATCCATTACGGAGGAAACTGCTAGTGAAACCAGTCTAACTGAGGCAATGGCGACTCCCAACCAAGTAACAGAACTGCGATCGCGCTTAAGCGATAACGCAGATCACATTTTAGAAGAAATTGTCAGTGATCTATTATCGTCAGAGGCGGGTTCAAGCCCTGAACAACCCAGCTATACCATTAATTTAGCTGAAACCAACTTAACCGCAACACGGAATCAATCAATTTTCCTGTCAGGGCAAGTCATTGCCCATGAAACCTCCCCTGATTCCTCCCTTCGCCTTGAGGTTATCTTACAGCAGCCAGAAACCGGCAAAGTGGTATTACAACTGTTTCCCCAAGTGTTAGAAACCCCATTCCCTGCCAATTTTTCTTACGCCCTTACTGTTCCCGAATCATGTTCCAGCGATTACTTAGAAGGAAATCTGAGGTTATTGGGAAGTTCGGAACAAGGCTCTCCTGTCTTGGCCCAGCAATCGTTCTATCTGACGCTAACGCCATCAACTTTCCAACCTAGGGAAATCACACAAGCAAGTGGCAATTCTCATACACCGGTTCCCTATCGTCCTAGCTCTCAAAATGAACCGCTAAAAGAGGAAAGTAAACCATTTCAGAGTGGTGTTTTGCCGCCTAGGTTATTTCCCAAACATTATTATAAAACCAGAAGAAAACCTCATCTCCCTCAATTCCCGAAAAAACCCCCTCGGAAAAATGAAACAGACGTTCATGATACCGAGAGTGGCGATGCCGACAGTGAGAACCATCCCCTTGCACAATGGGAATTAGTTAGAGAATTTGTCATCACATCAAACCAACAACAATCATCATGATCGAACAATGGTCAAAAGAGTTTTTTGAATTTTGTGAAGCTGTCACTCAAGACGTGGAAGACTTTTGTGAGGAAGTAGAACAATTTAGTAATGATTTTCCTGACTCCCTTGAGGAAATGCTTGAACAATT
>JAHEOB010000282.1 GCA_018610095.1 Halothece sp. MAG | reverse complement strand
TGATCGGACGCAAGCTGCTGTTCGCGCTTTACGATCAGGCTTAGTGGGATAATTAGGGAGAAACGTTTTGACTCAAGCCCATCTGCATGATTTAGCTGCTGCCAATTTAGAACAATTACGAGAGAAATTACGTCATCTTATTGCTACCAAGCCTATCAGGAAGGCGAGTTTACCCTTTCTTCAGGGCAAAAAAGTTCTTATTATATTAATGGCAAAGAGGTAAGTCTCACGGCGGAAGGCTCATTTGCTATTGGGCGATTATTACTTTCCATGCTTCCGTGGGATACGCAAGCCGTTGCGGGATTAACTTTGGGAGCGGATCCCCTCATTAGTGCTGTAACCGTTGTTTCTGCGTATGAAAATCGTTTTGTTTCTGGTATTATTGTTCGCAAAACCCCGAAAGGACATGGCACTAATGCCTATTTAGAAGGAAAAAAGCTACCTCCTCAAGCGAAGGTAGTCGTTTTAGAAGATGTTGTCACTACGGGGAAATCCGCTCTGTTTGCAGTGGAGCAACTTCAAGCCGTTGGTTATCAAGTCAGTGAAATTTTAGCCATTGTTGATCGCCAACAGGGAGGAAAAGAACGTTATCAGCAACAAGGCATTCCTTTTCGCGCCCTCTTCTCCATTGATGAAATTCAAGAATCTGCTCACTCCAGTTAGGTATATTTCGATACGTCTTCATTACATTCATCCGCTAGAAACGATAAAGCACGGAAGCGCAACCCCACTAACTGTTCGTAAAGGGGATTGAGTTTACATAATGGCGGAATCCGAACAATTTTATGCCCAAACAGCTTAATTTCACGCTCAAACGGACACTGGGATGGAATTAATTTACAGATAAACCTTGCCAGACGGGGATCTTCTATTTCAACCCCATCTAACCAATCTCGAACAGGTTTCAGAAGATCAGAATGGGGATAATCAGGGTTTTCTTGTTTGGCATCCTCATTAAAGGAGATACTTTCCGCTAATCCTTCTGCTTTTTGATTGTCGAGAGTATGTTCTAAGGATTTGAGGGCTTCCACCTCCAAATTCAAGGCTTGACAGAAAGAACTGAGTAAATCAGCTTCTTTCCGCGAATAAATCCCATCAGCAAGGGCTACCATTACTGCCGTTCGTAAGAAATTTTCGGCAACTTTTTTGTCGTCTCCCAGCGTCTCAGCTAATTCTTCAGGAGTAATTAAGTCAACTTGATTGAGTTCAACATCAGGCGTTAATTCTTCTTGGGTAATTTTGGTAATGAGATGTTTCTCTTCGAGATCAAAATCTCCGTCAGCCCAAGCCACAGTTAGTAAACCACGAATCCAAACCGAGACTTGTTTTTCAGTATTGGGGTGGGATACTTGTGCAAAGCTAGTCATAGTCATAATAAAAATCTCAAATGAATCAGGTGGTTTGTCAGATTAAAGCAATTTAACTAATTTCTTTTAAGATTGTCCTATACCAAGTTTAGGACTTGGTTGTTTTGTTCGTAGAGTAGTGTTTTACAACTCCTTAACTAATTTCATTTAAAACAATATCTTAATAAAAAGTTACAATACCTGATCCAGTTGAGAGATATTTATCGTATTCATTAAATCAATCTCTAGGCTGTTGACCTCAAGCAAAACAACCCCCTCATGATGGTGAGGGGGTTAACAGAGATTTTAGATATTAAAAATTTGGAAGTAAATGGCTGCCACTAGGAAATTGACAGCAAGTAAAACAATCGCCCAAAAGGTACGAAACCGATAAGGGGGTTCACCATATTGGGGAACTTTCATTTTCTTTTCTGAGTTTTGAGTTGCCATAGTGCATCCTCCTCTACGTTAAGCATTATGGTACCAGAATTAATCAGCCTCACCGGCATGATAAGAGCTTCGCACGAGCGGACCCGAACGAACATGAGCAAATCCCATGTCTCGCGCGATCGCGCCGAGGCGATCAAATTCTTCTGGTGTCCAATATTTTTGCACAGGGCGATGCTCTAGGGAAGGGCGCATATATTGTCCAATGGTAACGCGATCGCAGTCAATGTCTCGTAAGTCTTGCAGGGTTTGAATGACTTCTTCTTCTGTTTCCCCATGTCCCAACATTAATCCTGATTTGGTTGGAATTTCAGGATCAAATTCTTTCACAATTCTTAATACTTCTAAGGAACGGTCATATTGAGCCCCGCGACGCACTGGCCCCTGTAACCGTGGAACCGTCTCCACATTATGGTTATAACATGCAGGTTTTGCTGAGACCACTGTTGCTACGCGATCGCGCTGTTTTTGTTGGGAATTTTTGCCACCCCAAAAATCGGGGGTTAACACTTCAATGCCAGTGCCTGGCGATCGCTGCCGAATCGCCTCCATGGTTTTGACAAACCAACTTGCCCCGCCATCATCAAGATCATCTCGTGCCACAGAGGTTAAAACAGCATATTTTAAGCCTAAGGCCTCCACAGCTTCTGCAACTTTTTGCGGTTCTTCAGGATCAAGCATCATTGGGGCATGGCCCTTATCCACTTGACAAAAGGCACAAGAGCGGGTGCAAGTGGCTCCCATTAATAAAAAGGTTGCCGTTTGTTTACTGTAGCATTCCGCCCGATTGGGACACCGACCTTCTTCACAGATGGTGTGAATGTCTCGCTGCTTAATAATTTGTTGTACGGTTGAAATATCACTAGCATTCCCAATGGGACGTTTTAACCAAGACGGTAACGCCGTAATTTCGGAACGCCACTGTTGTCTTTTTTCACTGTTTGCTTTAGAAGTATTGACCATCTGATTCGTTAGTTGTTATCTTTTGTTACTTATCACTCATCATTAACAATTCGGGTCAGTCAGAGACCTTATCCTATTGTAGAATAGGTATTGTTTTCTTTTGTCCCTAACCCTGTTAGTGCGCTTTTTTAAGGATACGTTGAGCAGAATAACCCTACCCGTAATTGGCTTGATAGCATTCACTAGAGTTGATCCAATGATCAGAAAGTTTTTCTGCTTGTTGGATAACTAATTGAATCGCCTGCTTTTGTTGATCCGGCGGATATTTATAGCGACGCAGTAGTTGGCGTACCAAATTACGCATTCTTGCCCGAACACTATCTCGCAGTTGCCAATCAATAGTAGTACTTTTGCGAAGTCGTTCCGTTAATTCGGTTGCTAACTTTTTAAGTGTTTCATCCCCTAACTCACGAACAGCACTTTCATTATTGGCGAGGGCATCATAAAATGCTAATTCATCGGCATTCAGTCCTAATTGTTCATTCCGTTGTAATGCCTGTTGAAACTCTTTTGCCATGTTGATTAGTTCCTCGATAACTTCTGTGGTTTCAATGGCACGATTGTGATATTGTCTAAGGGTCTCTAAAAGCCGATCGCTGTATTTTTTCTCTAAGACAACATTGGTGCGAGCGCGCTCTCGAATTTCATCACGCATCAGTTTTTCCAATAGTTCCACGGCAAGGTTGCGATGGGGCGTCTCGCGAAGTTCTTCAAGAAATTCATCCGACAGGAGGCTAATATTAGGCGTTTCCATGCCAGCCAAGGTAAAAACATTGGCTACTCCTTCTGTAACAATGGCGTTGTCGAGAATTTGTTTCAGGGCTGAATTTCGATCTGCTTCCACGCGATCGCGCTCGACGTTGGTATGTTTGATAATAACGGTTCTAACAGCAGAGAAAAAGGCAATTTCTTCTCGCAGGGCAACTGCTTCATCAAGGGTACTGCATAAAGAAAAGGCTTTGTTGAGTTGGGTAACGGTGTCGAGAAAGCGTTGTTTGCCGTTTTCCAATCCTAAGATATGGTTGGCAGCGGGAACTAACAGTTGGGTTGCCTCTGTTTGATAGTTGCTATAGTCAAACCCGCTAAACATCCCTCGCAAAACATCCAGTTTCTCCCGTAAAATATTGAGGGCTTTTTCCACATCTAAGGTGGGTTGCCCTTTTCCTTTGGCGTCGGTGTAATCTTTCAGGGCATTTTTTAATTCCGAAGCGATTCCAATGTAATCAACGACTAGACCGCCTTGTTTGTCTCGAAAAACGCGATTGACCCGCGCGATCGCTTGCATTAAGTTATGACCGCGCATGGGTTTATCAATATACATGGTATGACAACAGGGAGCATCAAACCCAGTGAGCCACATATCTCTAACAATGACTAATTTTAGGGAATCTTCAGGATTTTTAAAGCGGTTTTCTAAGCGTTTTTTCTGACTCTTGCTGTAAAGATGGGGTTGCAGTTGGGCGCGATCGCTGGCACTGCCCGTCATTACCACACGGATTGCGCCATCTTCTGGATTATAGCTACCCTTTTCACTATTATTCTGCAATCGAGTGCCTGCCCAGTCGGGACGCAGGGCAATAATTTCCTCAAACAGGCTGACACAAATTTCCCGCGTCATGCCAACAATCATGGCTTTGCCCTCTAGGGAGGCAGTGCGAGTCTCGAAGTGGTTTACTAAATCCTGCGCGATCGCGCTCAGACGAGGTTGCGCTCCCACAAGTTTTGCCAATTGTGCCCATTTCGTTTTCGTTTTTTCCCGAGTGGCAATATCTTCCTCATCCTCGATTACTTCTTCTACTTCTTGATTCAGTTCATCAATGCGATCGCGGTTTATATCGAGTTTGGCGAGGCGGCTTTCATAATAAATGGGAACTGTTGCCCCATCATCAACCGCATCTTGGATATCATAAATACTGACATAATCCCCAAAGACACTACGGGTATCTTTATCATCACTAGAAATGGGGGTTCCAGTAAAGCCAATGAACGAGGCTTCCGGGAGGGCATCCCGCATATGTTTGGCATATCCCACTTTGTAACGGTTGGTCTTTTGGTCTAACTTAGCTTTCAACCCATATTGGCTGCGGTGGGCTTCATCGGAAATCACCACCACATTGTCGCGATCGCAGAGTGTGGGATGCTGTTGTTCGTTTTCTAGTAAGGAAAACTTTTGTACGGTAGTAAAAATAATTCCTCCTGCTTGACGAGAC
>JAHEOB010000281.1 GCA_018610095.1 Halothece sp. MAG | reverse complement strand
TACCGCCACCCATGACAGCAGCAGCATTAGAAAGCATTCGCCAACTTCGGCAAAATCCGCAATGGGTACAGCAATTACAAGCCAATACCCAATATCTGCGATCGCGCCTTCAAGAAGAAGGGTTTGAAACCCTTGGCGAAACCAATGTCATTCCAGTGCTACTACCCTCAGAAATTAATCCCAAAGCGTTTGGGCGTGCTTTACTCGAAAATCATGGTATTTGGGTTTCCCCGATTTGGTTTGTGGCTAAGCCCAGATTGCGGATTACTGCCAATGCCCTCCATACCAAAGCAGAAATGGATCAACTTGTTTCTGCGATGGTGCAAACACGGGAATTACTCTATAAACCAGCCATTAGTGCTTAAAGGACAATTATCATGGTTACCTCACAAACGACGGTTACTGTTGAACCGGTTACCACTTCCCATCAACAAGAACAGTTTTTAAATATTCCCTGGCAGGTTTATAAAGATGATCCCAATTGGGTTCCTCCCCTCAAAAGCGATGTTGCAGAACAACTTTCCCCCGAAAATGCCTTTCGCCAATATGGGAAATTACAACCATTTATTGCCCTGAATGAACAGCAAAAACCTGTGGGGCGCATTGTTGCTGCTGTCAATGAACGATTATTGGAAAAAGAACCGCAAAAGGTAGGCATTTTTGGTTTTTTTGAATCGATTAAGGATCAAAGTGTTGCATTTGCCTTGTTTGAAGCTGCCGAAAATTGGCTTCGTGAACAAGGCATGACAGTGATGCGAGGTCCCATCGATTTATCCACCCATAATAATTGCTTATGGTTGGTCGATGGATTTGATTCCCCTCCGCGGGTAATGATGCCCTATAATCCACCCTATTATCCCGAATTTTTTGAAGCCTATGGGGGAACCAAAGCCAAAGATGCCTATGCTTATCAGCTGTCTCTGGAACAGGATTTAGATGCTAAATTTGCAAAAGCTTATCGGGTAGCTTCTAAATCAGGAATTACGTTCCGCCCCTTACGTACCAAAGGGGAAGGTTTTGAAGAAGATGTCACCAATATTTATTATTTATTTAATCGCGCCTTTGCCGATAGTTGGAGTTCTAATCCACGCACTAAAGAAGAATTTATGGCTCAAGCCAACTCTCTTCAAAGTTTAGTGGATCCCAATATTTTCCCCATTGCAGAAGATAACGGGGAAATGATTGGCTTTTTTATGGCACTGCCCGATTACAATATTCCTCTCAAACGGGTCAATGGCAAATTAAATTGGTGGGGAATCCTCAAGTTTCTTTGGTATCGCCGTCAAATTAATCGGGCGCGAGTCCTTGTTATTTGTTGCTTACCCGAATACCGCCGAAAAATGGTTCCCCTAGCGTTAATTTATCGAACATTTTATAACAATCAGTCTTTTCGAGAAGCAGAACTATCTTGGGTTTATGAAGATAATGATGCTTCCCGTCGCGTAATTGAACAGACAGGGGCTAATATTTATAAAACCTATCGCATGTACGAAAAACAACTATGAAAGCATTAGTCACAGGAGCCAATGGATTTACCGGTTCTCATTTAGTTCGAGAACTTGAAAGACAAGGTTATGAGGTGGTGGGATTAGTTCGCCCCAGTAGTGATTTATCGCGCTTGCAAGATTGTTCTTTAAGTTTAGTCAAGGGGGATCTCTGCGATCGCGCTACCGTTGAAAAAGCGATGTCAGGAGTGGATTGGGTGTTTCATACCGCAGCCTATGTGGAAATTGGGGTTGTCAATGCCCAAGCCATGGCAAAAGTTAACATTGAAGGCACCCGCACTATCATGGAAACAGCCAAACAACAACAGGTTTCCAAGGTAGTTTATTGTAGCACCATTGGTGTATTGGGGGATACTAAAGGGGAAGTCGTCGATGAAACCTTTACCCGTCAACAACAGAGCTTTTCTTCTCCTTATGATTGGACTAAGTATGAAGCTCAAAAAATTGTTGATGAGATGGCTCAACAGGGGCTTCCCGTGGTCAGTATCTTACCCTCGGGGATTATGGGAGCCGATGATCCCCATTTCGGTCAAATTATTAGGTTATTTACAGAGGGAAAATTAAAATTTTGGCCAGCGCGCGATCGGGCAACGGGGATTGTCCACGTTGACGATTTGGTGACAGCGATGATTAAAGCAGCGCAACTGGGGAAACCAGGAGAACGCTATATTATCTCTGCTGGGGAAATGAAAATCGGGGAAATGTTTGATCTCATGAGCGAGAAAACAGGTGTTCCCACTCCCAAAGAAGCTCCGCAATGGCTGGTTCGTATCATTGCTAATGTGCTAACGCCCCTAGGACACTTATTGAATTGGCAACCGCCTTTAAGTCGGGAGCGAGTCCATTATGTTTATGATCGCCGTGTTCGGGTGGATACGACGAAAGCTAGAACGGAACTCAACTGGCAACCTCGCTCCGTCGAAGAGATTTTGAATGAACTTTTGAATCAACAAGTTAAATCCACTTCCTAATCATGAAATTGGGAAAATACTTATCCTTAGAAGAATTTTGCAGTTGTAGCCAAACCTATCAAAAATACGCTGATCAAATTGATCCCTACCCGAAAAATGGTGAAAGCATTACTGCTTTGAAAGCACTTAATTCTCATATTATTGATCCTATTATTGATTATTTTGGTCGAGACAATTTTCAGTTAACCTATGGTTTTTGTTCCCCCGATTTAAAACGATTTCTCAATAAAAAAGATTCTGAAACAGGAGTAAAAAATGGTCGTATTGATGCTAGTCGTGATCAACACATGGCTTGTGAAATTAATCGCAACGGCAATTATTACTGTCAACGACTCGGGGCAGCCTGTGATTTTTTAATTCTGACCACTGATAGCCAACAGGTGATAGACTGGATTGTCACCGTTAACTTACCCTTTGACTCGCTATATTATTATGGGCGGACTAGTGAGGGGAAATCGCGACCCCTTCACATTAGCTACAGTCCGCAACAAAAACAAACCATTTGGACATTTACAACAAAAGGAACTCCCACTCGTAAAGGAACTGAAAAGTGGCACTCTATTATCAAAGATGCTTCATCCTCTTAACAGACGTTTTATTACCTCAATGAGTTATTTTTAGGAGATAAAGTCATTGTTAATGATTAATCAAATGTTGACGAATACCAATTTTTCTATTGTTTGGTCCAAGCGTTTATTTTCAGCTATCGTATTTAGCACTTTAACGCTAACGGTTATAGATACGGTTCAGGCACAACTCCCTGAATTGGAACAAGAACCAGCAACAGAAAGGGATTCTTCTTCACCTAAGCAATCCCCCAATTTACCCACTCAACCAACGACGGATGAGCGTTCCACCCCACCTCAGCAACAAGACACTCTTCCTACTCAGGAACCTAATAGGAATGAACTTCAACCTCAACAGCAACAAGCCAATCAAGACGAGATTCCGAGTGAGTATTATCTAGGGCCAGGGGACACAATTCAAATTAACGTTTTCGATGAAGAGCAATTTCAACAAGAACCACAACAGATTCTCTTAGATGGAACGATTTCGCTTCCACTGGTGGGTTCAGTGAATGTTGAGGGTTTAACTGTAGAACAAGCACAGCAAGTTATTACTCAACGACTATCGGAAATTATCAGAGATCCGATTGTGAATGTGAGTTTAGTTAGCCCCCGCCCTGTGAAAGTTACCGTTGTGGGCGAAGTTGAAAGTCCAGGCACTTATTCTATTTCTGCAGAGAAAAGTGGTAGCGTTATTCAAGGTCAAGTTTTAGGAGCAAGAACCCTAGGACTTCCCAGTCTAACTGATGCCATTAGGCTTGCTGGCGGAATTAGAGAATCAGCCAATATTGAAGAGGTGGAAGTCATTCGGGAACAAGGGCCCAAGGGTACCACTACAATTCCAGTTGATTTATCGAAATTATTAGAAACCGGTCAAGGGAAAGGTGATATTAACTTATATCCAGGCGATCGCATTGTGATCCCTGAAGCAGAAAATCCGACTCCTAGCGAAGTACGACAGCTTGCTAGATCCACCTTAGCCCCTAATGAAATTAATGTTAACTTTGTCGGCGAAGTGAAACGACCGGGTCAAATCACCGTTGAACCCAATACACCACTTAGTCAAGCCTTATTAGCTGCAGGCGGATTTAATCATAAACGAGCTAAAAAGGGAGATATTACCTTAATTCGTCTCAATGATGATGGAACGGTCACGGAACGAGAAATTCCGGTTGATTTTACCGAAGGCATTAATCAAGAAAATAATCCAGCTCTCCGAAATGGAGATATTGTTGTAGTGGAACGGTCTGACTTAACTGAAGCACAAGAAGATGTGGAGCGTGTAACAGGGCCCTTACAAACCATCTTAAATATCTTAAATCCCTTCTTTTAATATTCAACATACACTTCTTGCCATTCCAAACCACTTTTTGGAGAAATCGAGTTCGGTTTCTCCTGATTCTTTTGCTTAACGGAAGACTCTTGCTCAGAAGATGAAGATGAAGTAGAAGTAATTTGTGACAGTAAGGCGTTACTTTGTTTTTCAATCTCTTCTAATCGTTTTTGGATTTGTTGTTCTCGATTTTGAAGATTATGGAGTTCTTGCTGCAGACGGTGTTTTTCAACACTTAATTTATAAATTTCTAAGTGAGTAGTTGCTTCCGACTGTTTACGCGGCATACTACTGATTTTGGGATGAGCAGAACGAATATGGCGAGCAGACGACATAATTAATTAGCATAATCTCAACTGACTCTATTGTAAGAGGAACAATCCCACAACTGAAGCCCCAATGACATAGTACGCTGATGATTTAGAGATTAAGTAGAGGCTTTAGCTGTTGAGTGTCAATTGCTAGCCTGTTCCACAAACTGACGTAACCGCAACAAGGTTCCTGTTTGAGCTAAATTTAAGGGTAGAATCGAAATTCCTTCTAACCGAGACTGTACCCAACCATCATCCCAACACCATTCATGGTAGCCATCGACGCTTTCACTCAGTCGTAAACGCATGGCAGAATCATTCACCATGGTAACTTCATGTTTGATGGGAATGACTCCTGTCCAACTGGTAAAGGTTGATCCTTGTTGTAATTGGTTGGGCAAGCCTTGAGAAATTTGCTGGGGAAACATCCATTGACGGAGTTTTTCGGGGTACAGCAAACTTTCTTTAATCGTTTGAGCAGAGGCATTAAGTTCAATACGGAGATTACTTTGCTGAAATGTTCCAAGCATAAACCTTAATAGAAACAGGATACATTCCCATCTTAGTGCGATTGATTAATTCCCTTGAAGGGGAGTCTCAACAAACCCTAACTCCTGTAATTGTTTATAAGCCTTTTTCCCTAGCTCTGAGTCAGGATTTTGAGAGCGTACCACTTGAATAAGTAAGGGAATAGCCAATGCTGGTTCTTGCTTGGCACGGTGAACTAATGCTAATTGAAAGGTAGCCTGATCGCGCTTATTACCACTTTCTACGGCTTTGGAGCGTTGCTCTTTGGAAATTCGATTATTAATGCCTTGGAAGCTTTTCGCTAATTGTTGATGTAAATTCGACAATTGATTAAACACTTGCCTTGCAGACTTGAGTTTGTCTTGGGCAGTGTCATAGTCTTGTTCATCAATTGCTTGATTCGCTTGCTGCATCAACTTTTCCCCGCCTTGTAAGCT
>JAHEOB010000280.1 GCA_018610095.1 Halothece sp. MAG | reverse complement strand
ATTAGGACAAATGGTTAACCGTGGCATTGGACGGTTAGATGTGGGCTTAGCTGCTGTTGGCGGAATTGCTATTGTCTTAATGGCGATTGTTCTTGATCGGATTACCCAAGGGATAGGCAATTCAAGTAAACAGCAATTAAACTTGCATCAAAAGGGTCCCATTGGTTTTGTTCTAGAATTATTCAAAAAGGTTTCTGGAAAAAAGTAAATAATAACTATCATGTTCAAACTCTGATCGCGCTATTTCCTGAATCTATAGAGTTGATTTAAGATTGCTTTAACTTTTGACCAAAAGTTTTCAATTGGTGAAAACTCTGTGGAATAGGTAGATAGATAAATTAATTTAGCTCCTGCTTTTTCAATATCAACGAGTAGAAAAAAAGCCAGATTATCCAGAAGAAAAGTCAAATTGGCATTGACTGAGTTCCGCCAGTAAAGCATTAAATCCCAGTAATAAATGAGAATTTGGGAAAATATCCAGCCAAGGTTCAATTAAATTTAACTGTAAAGATTTTTGTCACTGCCGGTGGTGTAGGATTAATTGGGTTAAAATTGTGGTGGTTTCTATTTAGCAATAACAAAACGAATAAAAAATCACCAAGAGAATGAATTTTGTTAAACCATTAGAGAGCGCGATTGATACTAACCGTTACCGTCTGGAAAACGCGATCGCGCAGAATAATAGTTTACTCATTATCGGACTTGATCCCAACCCAGAAATGTGTCCGGCGGAACTCAGTTATCGAGAATGGTTGCAATGGATTATTGAACAAACTCAAGACAAAGTTTGTGCTTACAAACCCACCTTGGGTTTTTACCAAGCCATGGGAAGTGCAGGCATGGAACTGTTGGAAGAGATTTTACCATTGATTCCAGCCTCGATTCCCGTTATTCTTGATGCCAAACATGCTGACTTAAATACCAGTAGCATATTAGCAGAAACCGCTTTTGAACAATGGAATGTCGATGCTATTACGGTAAATCCCTTTTCCGGACAAGATCAAGTTGCTCCGTTTCTTCTTCATGCTGATAAAACGGTCTTTGTCACCTGTTGCACCTCCAATCCCAAAGCCTCGGTTATCCAAAATTATCCCAAACCAGATTCTCCCCTTTATCTGGACTTAGTCAAAGAAGTTCGCAATTGGGGACCACCGGAACAACTTGCTTTAGAAATTGGCACCAATGATCCCAATACCTTAAGACAAGTGCGGGATAATGCCCCAGAACGGTTTATCCTTGCCCGTAGTCTGTGGCAATCGACAGAAATTGCCCCTATTGTGGCATCTGGTTTAAATAATAGTGGAAATGGGTTATTAATTCCAGTTCCGCAAGACTTTTTAACCCAAGAAAATTTAGCAGAAGCAGTGACTAATTTAAATCAAAGCATTAATAAAATTCGGCAAGATGTCACCGAAAGCAATCGTTTTTGTCAAATTTGGACGAGTGATGTTTGTTTACTCAATGAACATCCCAATCAGGATTTAATTTTACAACTTTATGATCTAGAATGTATTTTATTTGGGGATTATTTACAAGCATCAGGACAAAGACTTCCCTACTATATTGATCTCAGAAAAATTATTTCACAACCGCAAGTTTTTCAAAAGGTTTTAAATGCCTATTCTGGGATTCTAGAAACCCTCAACTTTGATCGCATTGCGGGCATTCCTTATGGGGCACTTCCAACCGCCACCGGTTTATCCATTCGACTTCATCATCCCATGATTTATCCCCGAAAAGAAGTCAAAGCCCACGGCACGCGACGAGTCATTGAAGGCTATTTTGAACCTGGGGAAACAGTGGTCATGATTGATGATACTTTAATTAGCGGTAAAAGCGCGATCGAGGCTGCGGAAAAAATTACTTCTCAAGGTTTAAAAGTAGAAGATATTGTGGTGTTTGTTGATCATGAAAAAGGGGTTAAAGATCGCATGAAAGAACAAGGTTATCGCGCTCATTCGGTTTTAACCATTTCTGAAATTACGGAAATTTTATATGACGCAGGGAGAATCAATCAGGAACAATATGAATTATTGCAAATTGAATAATTGAGCTAAGTGGCTGGTTGAACAGATATTGCAGAATACTTGCTGAGGATTACTTTTTAATATCTAACAATTCTGGTTTGACTCGTTGTAAAAATGAAACCAATAGCATCGTAAAAACACCTTCAATCACCGCTTGGATACTATACCCGACTAAACCCAAATAAATCCCTTGTCGTTCTAATTGTGGATTCATTTCAGCAGGAATGGTGGTAATGACTAACGCTGTAAAAATCAGTGCTGAGAGTGCTAATGCCATTGCGCCTGCCAAAAAGGCAAAGATGATGAGGGGCCGACGTTGGGGGGTTGGAAACCATTGATGGAATTGAAAAAGATGATAGCTTAAGACAGCAGGAATCCCCATCATGGCTGCATTAACGCCAAGAGTAGAGAGTCCACCATGTTGAAACATCACTGCTTGGAAAAATAAACCAATGAGAATGGCAGGAAACGCAAAATACCCTAAAACCACTCCCACTAACCCATTTAAAACTAAATGAATACTAGCAGGAGGAAGGGGAATATGAATTAAGGAAGCGACAAAAAAGGCTGCCGTCAGTAGAGAAGCCCTGGGAATTTCTTCGCTGGGATTATAAAATTGATTAATTTTTCGCAGTGAGTACCAAATCATCCCGCCTGTAATGGCGTAACCGCCGATCGCGATCGCAGGTGGAACAATACCGTCTGGAATATGCATTATGTTTGATGGAATCGATTACGGGCAAAGAAAAGAGCAGTTCCAATAAATCCCCAAACTCCCAAGGCTGCCATTAGGATTTTTTGCAAAGTCGTATAGCCACCCCCTTGCCAGTTCTTGCCGGATTGTGCTGCTTGTTGAGAGCCTTCAACTGGTACACTAATGAAGTCGCCATGGCCAGCTTTGCGAACTTTAACATCCCATTCTCCCTCCATATCTGGATTAGGCACAAAGGCAAATCTTCCATCTTCTGTCGTGATGCCTTTTAACCAAGGATCACTTGGATTATCAGGGGCATACACAGTTACTTGCGCCTCTGTCATGGGTTCTCCATTGTCATACATGGCTCGAATCTCAATGGCATTGGTTTGTCGATGCTCAATGACAGTGCTATGCGCAAAAACTGGCACTGCAGGCAAAAAAACAATTGCAACGGGAAGAAACCATAAGCAACGCATATTTGCTCAACTCCCCTAAATTTCAGTTTCTAGACAATGTCCTTCCCCGACATGACCTAACCCTTTAATGGCTCCCATTAACCGTTCATACTCTTGCGAAGACAACTCTTGTTCTAGGGTGTTGAGATCGGCTTCGAGGCGATTGTTCATGGCAAGCTCAGCCATGGGCTCAAACCCCACTGCATTCTGATTAATGTCATCATCTGGTTCCGCTTCTCCATCACCAAAAATATGGTCTAAGTGAAAGGTGGTTTCCAGTTCCGTTTCGCCATCAGCTTCTAAAATGCCTTTGCGTACGTCACCCACATATTCCCCACATTGATAACTCAAAGGTTGGTCCAAATTGAGTACAAAATCAATGCTTTCGCCATCTTTTTGAGCGGTTCCTTCTAAAACCATGGCACTATCAGTTTTTCCTTGTTCAGGAGAAACAATTTGCCAAGCTAGTGCATTATATTCTCCTGCTGGAGCTTGGGTTTCACTCACTTTAATGGGTTTATTCCCTTTTGCTAAATCAACGGTTTTAGCTTCATTGAGTAAGGTAACTTCTTGTTCTGCAGTAATTTCTTGGTCTTGATCAGGATCAAAAGCCGGATCACTTTGGTAGGCTTTTACCTGATCGAGTGTTACATAAACGTGATCCAAATTAATCGTCCAATCATTTTTGGTGGCAAATTCCTCACGAGCAAAGGCTTCCCCATTAGCCACTAAGCTGATTGTTCCTGATCCTGTCTCACTATCAGTCGTGTTGGTTGCCTCATTATTAGTCGCCGTATCACAACCTGCGATCAATAAAGGAATGCCGACAAATAAACCCGTTACAAATAATTCTTTTTTCACCACAGATATCTTTTTTAACTTCACTTTTCTAGCTTTATCGTTATTTTTGCAAAAATCAATGCCCCCCACCGGGATTGGTAGTTCAAACCCATGGTTGTGATTGCGTTAAGATAAGGACTTGTACGTAGATGAGGCGGTTTCTTGGCAAGGTCATGACAAGTAGTGACGTTAATCTTTCATCTTCAGTAAATCAGCATTCCTCACCTCCTACTGTTAACCTCCCGACCATGTTTCGCTTGGGGATATTTCAACTCGGACTCGGCATGATGTCAATTTTGACATTAGCTGTTCTCAATCGGGTGATGATTACTGAGTTGAGAATTCCTGCCACGATTACTGCAGGGGTGATTGCCTTACACCAATTTGTTGCCCCAGCACGGATTTGGTTTGGTCAATTATCAGACACCAAGCCCTTATTTGGCGTGCATCGCAGTGGCTATGTTTGGTTGGGAACCATTACCTTTAGTATTGTGGTATTTATTATTCTGCAATTTGTTTGGTCGTTGGGAGAAACGGTTCGCCAAGCCGATGGTTGGTTTCTCGGCCCTGAAACACTTTTATTGACAGGCGTTTTAGCAGTCTTATTTATCATTTATGGATTAGCATTAAGTTCCAGTTCTACCCCCTTCACAGCCATGCTGGTGGATGTTTCCGATGATGATAATCGCTCCAAATTAGTAGGGATTACTTGGTCAATGTTAATGGTTGGCATTGTTATTGGTGGTATTTCTGGTGGGATTTTTCTGGATACATTACAACAAGATGGGGTGAGTTGGAGTGCTAATGTGGGCAGTTTATTGTTAAACGATGAAATGGTGATTCCCACCCCGATTGAGACACTACGAGTACCACTTAATATTTTATTTGTACT
>JAHEOB010000279.1 GCA_018610095.1 Halothece sp. MAG | reverse complement strand
CAATTGCCAGCCGCGATCGCGCCAATTAAAGGCATAATTGCTAAATTAAACGGATAATTCCAAGGACTAATAATTAAAACATTGCCTAAAGGTTCCGGAACAATAAAAGCGTTAGAGGGAAAAAATTTAATCGAGGGTTTAACGGGTTTCGGTTGACTCCAATTTTTTAAATGCTTTAAATTATAATCAAGTTCTTCTAAAACGAGTAAAACTTCAGTGAGATTGCTTTCAAATTCCGATTTTCCTAAATCTTGAAAAATCGCTTCATTAATCTCTTTTTGATAATCATGAATTGCTTGTTTAAGCCGTTTTAATTTTTCCTTGCGAAATTCAATTTCTTGGGTTTTTCCCCTTGCAAAAAACGCTTTTTGTTGTTGAACAAAATCTTTAATTTCGGTATTAGCTAACATTTTTATTGTTGTTTCAGGGGTAATTGCACCGTAAAAAGACTCCCTTTCCCTTCTTCAGAATCTAAAGTAATGCTACCATTATGACTTTCTAAAATTCGTTGCGATAAATGCAATCCTAATCCACTTCCCGAATTTTGATGTTTCCCTTTGCGAAAGCGTTCAAACAACGTTTTTTGTTCTTCAGGAGATACCCCAGGACCGGTATCTTCCACTTCAACCGCTAATTGTGGGGGGTCTGCGTCTGTAATCGGTTTGATCCGCACATCCACATGCCCCTGATCCGTAAACTTAATCGCATTGCCCACTAAATTCGTAAACACCCGTCTTAATTCTAAGCGATCGCCTTCTAGGGTTGTCGATTGATTCTCATCCATAAAATCTTGATAATTTAAACTTAAGCCCTTCTCTTCTGCAAGGGGGTAAAGTTCTTGGATGACTTCATTAATAATTGCTTTGAGATTAACAGTGGTAAAATTTAATACCTTTCGTCCTGCTTCAAAGCGATAAACTTCCAATAAGGTATTCACCATATCCAGCAAATTGCGATTACTGCGACTCATGGTTGCCACCGCTTCTTCCATTTGGGGAGACATTTCTCCTAATGCTCCTTGTTGAAACAAATTCAACATCCGATCTGCAGCCACTAATGGGGTGCGTAAATCATGAGTCAAACGAGAAACAAAATCCGCTCGCTGACGGGCAATCTCATCTCGTTCATCCACACTATGTTTGAGACGAAGTAAGGATCGCACCCGCGCCAGTAATTCTTCGATTTCCACAGGTTTGCGAATAAAATCATCCGCCCCACTATCTAAGCCTTTAGCAACACTGGGTTGATCATAAGCCGTAATCAAAAGAATGGGGATAAAGGGTAAATCCTCCTGTTGCCGAATCCTTTCGGTGACTTCAAACCCATCCATCCCCGGCATCATCACATCCAGTAAAATTAATTTAGGTGGGGACGCATTGACCTTCTCGATCGCGCTTTGCCCTTCTTCTGCAACTTCAATCTGGTAGCCTTCATCCTCCAGAATGCTTTGAACCAATAACACATTATCTGGAGAATCATCCACCACCAAGATAGTATCTGGCTTTTTTTTACTAGTATCCAGAGAATAGTTCATTGAGCGAGGAACCCTTTAATTCGGATTCTCAATCCTTTTCATTAAATGAGAGTTATCTTTTTACCATTACGATAGCATTTTTTTCGCTCCATAAGAAAGAACCGCCTCTCTGGGCGTTTTATTTGATCGCTTCGATTAATTCTACTTTCCCCAAAGGAAGCAATCCCCTAAGTCATAACTCCCACATAGCGTGACTTGCAATCCCAATTTCCGAGGGGGTCTTTAAAGGAATTATTTTGCTGCCAGATAAAAATGCTTTAAATCGCCAAAATTCCCTCATAACAATCAACCGAGCGGGTAAACGAAATAATCGGATTTTCAGCCATTTGCCGACCCGATCAGGTAATTTGAAAATGATTATTATTTTCATTACCCCTCACCTTTCTCCCCAAGCTAATTACTCAGTTCGCCGATATTGGCGATAGGCATCGAAAAATAACCCTGCTAGCGTGACAACAATCAAGCCGAGGACAATTCCCAGTAGTAAAGGTTCAATCATAAACGATGACTCCCAACAATGATTTGGTGACGTTCTCCCACACTGATTGCAAGCAATACAGTCTGGGCTTCTCAACCTCGCGATTGAGCATTTCTGCCCTGCGCCTTTTACCTAGATAGCGCACTATCCTCGGCAAATCGACTTGACAGACGATTTCCTTTCCCCCAGCGTCCCTGGGTACTAACTTTCTCAAAAAATAATTTGTCTTGTTTGCTCACCTTACAGCAGTTTAAGCTAGACTTTAGAGCAAAACGTTGTGCAAATTATGGTTCCCATAATAGCGCAATTTACAGGGATTGGCTACCCCGCCAATCCGCCTTATATCCCAGCGCTGATTTTTCAAATACAGCGTGGGACTTACGGCACTTTAGTTAAATTTTGACACGTTTTCAGGGGAAATTATAGCCTTAGATCGGTTCCCCATCAGGAAACTGCTTTGGTTGGCTAAGGACACAAAAACTTAAAAAACGGTAACATTTAGTTAGAAGCGTTTAATAAACTTAATGTCGTGTGGAGAGTCCAAACAAGATCGTGTCAGATCAGGTAGCAAACCCCATAACCGCATTACTTAAACAAGTGGCAATTGTGGTGCTTTGCGCACTATTCCTTGTCGGTGCTGGTGTGGTTGGTGTTTACCTGTATCGCGTTTCTGATCCTTATGTTCAGGAAGTTTTATCTGCCTCCAGTGATCCGGAACGAGGAAAAGCCATTTTTGAAATCAATTGTGCCGGTTGTCATGGTACCCATGGTGATGGTCATGTCGGCCCCAGTCTTCACAAAATTTCAGAACGAAAATCGAAGTTAAATTTAATTAATCAAGTGACTAGTGGAGACACACCCCCCATGCCCAAATTTCAACCTGATCCCCAAAAAATGTCTGATTTATTAGGATATCTAGAAACCCTTTAATGGAGTAACTTACTAACTCACTGGAATTGTTGTGCGTGGAATTGGGCATAACGAGAATTTTGCGCAAGAAGTTGTTGATGCGTTCCCACTTCGATAATTTTCCCTTGTTCTAAGACAAAAATGCGATCTGCCCCGCGAACCGTGGCTAAACGATGGGCAATGATAAAAACCGTACGCTCTGTGAGAAGGCGATCTAAGGCTTGTTGAACCAGTGCTTCTGATTCTGAGTCTAGGGCCGAGGTAGCTTCATCTAAAATGAGAATTTGAGGGTCGAGTAAAACCGCCCGCGCGATCGCGATCCGTTGCCGTTGCCCACCTGAAAGGTTAACCCCTCGTTCGCCTACATAAGTATAGTACCCTTGAGATAATTGGGAAATAAACTGATGGGCATTGGCAATTTTAGCCGCTTGTTGGATGGCTTCTAACGGTTGTTCCCGTTGCCCAAAGGCAATATTATCCGCGATCGTGCCTGAAAAGAGGATGGTTTCTTGGGGAACAATGCCAATTTGACGCCGTAAACTAAATAAAGTAACGTCTTTAATATTAATACCATCAATGAAAATATCCCCTTGCTGGGGATCATAGAAGCGAGGAACTAAATTAACTAAACTGCTTTTCCCCGCGCCGGAACTGCCGACTAAGGCTAATCGTTCCCCCGGTTGAACTTTAAAATTAAGGTCTTGTAATACCCAATGGGATTGATCGGGATAGGCAAAAGAGACGTCATGATAGTCAACTTCGCCTTTTATCGTTGGTAGCGCGATCGCGCAAGAGTCTTCTTTGACACGGGGTTGAATCAAAAATAACTCAAAAACACGGTCAACTGAGGCTTCTCCCTGCTTAAACTCATTATAATTATTGGTAGTAATGGAGATGGGATCAATCAGCATTAACACCGCAGCCCCATAACTAATAAACTCGCTAGTCGTAATATTCCCTTGGGCAATTTGCCATCCCCCTAACAGAAACAGTAATAAAACAGCGAGGGCTTCTAAAAAACCAACAATAGGAAACTGAATTGCCTTCAACCGTTCCGCTGCATATCTAGCTTTGCGATTTTGTTCCGCTTCCTGTGCAAATTTGCTTAACATTTGTTCTTCCGCAGCGAAGGCTTTGACTAACCGCATCCCACTTAAGGTTTCCGTTAAGGTTGCAGAGAGATCAGCAATCCGATTTTGGCTACGCCGAGACAGGTTTTGCACTTTTTCCCCAAACCAACTAATCAGGATCGCGATTAAGGGGGCAATGATGATCAATGCCATGGTCAATTGCCAGTTGAGATAAATTACGTAGAGAAAGACAGCAAGGAGTTGTAAGACACTGGGGAGAAATTGGTGGAATAATTTGTGAACCACTTCCCCGACGCGATCGATGTCTTCTGTGAGGCGATAGGATAAATCTCCTGTGCGAGTGGTTTCAAAATAATCAATGCTGAGAGTTTGCAGATGACGATAAACATCAGTTCTCACTTGATAGGCAATGGCAAGGGCAACTTTCGCCATCCATAAATCTTGTCCATATTGCGCCACTTTTTGCAGGAGAAACAGCAACGCCGTAATTCCTGCCAGTTGGGCACTACGAGTGACATTCCCGTCACCCACTGCTGTGGAAATTAGTCCTGCTAGCCATGCTAAAACTGGCCAAAGACTCACAAAAATAACGGTGCAAAGGAGGGCTTGGATAATTGTAATCGCTTGGGGACGGATATAAGGGGCTAATGCCCAATAGGAAGAACGTTGTTTCAAGGTGTACCAGTCATGGGCGGTTCGCTACAGGGGTTTATTATCCATGATTCTTTTTTCTTGATCAATTTGCGATATTAGGCACACCCGAAGCGCGATCGCGCTGATGAATCAGGACATTAATTGATCTTGTAAAATTTTTTTACTTTAACAAATTTGTCGTTTTAAACCACAGTAATTATTTGATCTCTAATGATTTATTAATCACCCTTGCGCCTTTACTAGTTGTTGTATAGTCAGACATATTCTGATCACTTGATATCAAACCCTCTCTTTCTAGCAGACATAACGTTTGTTCAATATCCTCACTTCGCTCCGGCTGAAATTGATAACTTCCTAATCTGCTCTCTTATTACTTCATTCTGGCTTCTTCCT
>JAHEOB010000278.1 GCA_018610095.1 Halothece sp. MAG | reverse complement strand
GGAAATTTCGCCTGATAGTTCAAAATCGCTTGCCGCACTTGATACCAGAACTTGTATTCCGAATAGTTGTGATAGGTATCGAGTAACTCTGCTAAGTAGCGGTGGTGACAGATTAATAAACTTGCCCAAATGAACTGACATAATCCTTGTGGTGGTTCCGTGAGTAATACGGCACGCAATTCATCGGGTAAGGATTGCAATTCCGGTAAGGGATGGCGACTGATATTCACATCATCCACAAAATCTTTCATCGCCAGGCGGTGAGGGGCATAATCCTTAAGCACCAGAATGGTATTTTCGCCATGGGGCGAAAAGGCAATTCCATATTGGTAGAGGTAATGCAGAAGCGGAGGCAAAACGGTATTAAACAGGCGATCGAGCCATGTTTCTAAACTTAAGCCGGATTGATCCACTAGTTGGGAAACAAAGGGTTGATTACGATAATCCACATGGAGAAGGGAGGCTAGGGTAATTGGTTGTTCCCCGGGTTCCATGTAGGAAAGGATACTTTCCCGCCAAATACAGCCCAGCATTTCTTGATATTGATAGGGGGCATCGGTTAGTTGACTGTAGTAAGGATGGTTGTAGTTAATGCTAGCCACTTCACCGGGTAACACCAGGCGGGCTTCATCTCGCAAAAAAGAATCATGATCCCGAATCGAGGTTACCCATTCTGTGACCTTGGGCGCGATCGCGCTGCGTGCCCCAGGCAAGCCCCGATAAATTAAGGTATTGAGGATACTTAGCGGAACTTTCACATGATGCTTTTGGGGATGGCTAATGTTGGCAAAGGTTCGGATGGATTGTTGTGGAAGATAAGTATCGTTAGTGCGCCCTAAATAGATGATTCGATTATGGGCAATATCTTCGGCAAATAGGGAGATGATCACGTTTTGCCATTGCCAATCGTGGACTGGGAGAAAGTGATACTGTCGCGGATTAACGTTGTAATCTTGCAGAATGGCTTCAAAATGACTGACGGTTTCGCTGCCTAATTCTTGTTCCAGGAAATCCCGTTCTTCTAGATTGGTTACCCCTTCAAATTGAGCGCGATCGTTGCTGACTGCGATCCAAGCTAAATTAACCGGTTGTTTTTGTTCAGGGGCATAAGCCAGGTAATCGTCATAACCAAAGCCAATGCGGCCTTTATTAAACGTAATCCAGGGATGTCCCTCCATTTCCCCTTCGAGTTGGGCATAATCCAGGGTAGTCAGATCCGACTGCATTTGTTGTTGACGGGCTTTAATATGGGTATCCGCGAGCAGAGTATTGTGGAGTTCTTTAATTAAATGGGCAGTTGTCTCGCCTGTCATGCCCACAGTGGTGTGAATATCGAGAACAAACTGCATGGGATTGTCAGCGGTTTCCCAAGTGGTTCCTTCCCGTCGTTGTATGGTGTCAGTAAAAACGTGATAACTGTCAAAGAGACGGTGTTTGGCTTGAAAGCGATAGCCAATGCTTTCGGGGAGCGGGAGTTCATAGGTCGCGATCGCGCTACCCTGATCTTGAATAAGATTGGGTTTAATAATCTCTTCGTACATGAACTCGGCAATCATTTTCCCCAGTAATTGTTGTTTGGCAGCTTGCCAACGTTGGGGGGTTAATGCGGATTTGAGGGTAGATTGATTCATGATGACTCCTTTTGTGAAATGGGAACTTGATTGAGGGATAATCGCGATCGAAAGATCGTTAATCGCGCGAAAATAAGATTAATGATGCAAAGCGTAGCAGCAGCCACGAGGGGAGCTGCTAAGCTGTAGTGCTCCACTAGCCAAGATGCAAATAAGGGAGCAATCAAATGACCGGCATTGGCAAAGGAGATGGCGAGACTATAGTTAAAATGAAGCCGTTGCTCACTACTACTGCCAAATAGTTGTAACTCTAGGGAGGCTTGTGTCACGGCAAAGAAAAAGCCGTAAATGATACGAGAAATGATCAGCAGGGGCAAATTTTCGGTTAATCCCTGACCGTACAAACTAGCGATCAGTAAGCACAAACCAATGCCATAGAGAAGGGGTAAGTGATGGAGTTTTCCCACTTTGCGGATATAGGGCATGGCAGTAATTGCCATCAAACTGGGAATGAGAAACAGGAAGCTGCTGGCAAAAAGGCTAATCCCAAAAGGTTCGCTTCTGGTTAAGTATTCGGTAAAATAGGGGCGAATGGATTGATTCGCAAGTTGGAAGGTTAAAATCACCATTCCCATGGCAAGGATAAATCGCCACTGATCTCCCACCGCTTTCGGTTGTTGGGCAGAGTTTTCTACCGGTTTGTGAGTGGACACCCCGCGTAGGGCATATAAACACAATCCCAATTGCACTAAATCTGCCACGGCAATGCCATAGAAAATGGAGAGGGGGGCTTGCTGATTCACCATCCATGCCCCTGCGACAGTGGCACTGACAATCGCCCCATGAAAGACCGCTTGATAAGTACCAGCAACGGTGGAACGATGCTGCTCCCCGGCTAGTTGAATAATTAGGGGATACACCAGCAGATAACTGCTTTTGAAAATTAGTAAGCCTATGGTATAGCCTAAAAACTGCTCTGCACTATCTGCTGTTGCCATTAGCATTGTCATAATGGCAGCCCCTGCTTGACCGCAGTACAACAGCCATTTTACTTGTATCCAACGGGCAAGGAGTCCCCACAACGGAGAAATTAGTACCACTGTTAATCGGCTAATAAAGATGTAGTAGCCGGTGTAGCTGAGATCGTCCACCCCAAATACTTTACGGAAGAATTGGGGATAAAAGGGCGATAAGACGACTTCCGTAAACAAGCCCAGAAAGATACACAAAAATAGGGCACTACAAGTCAGTCGCAGGGAAGATGACATGATTTATGAAACCCCAAATTGTTGAAACACATTGTGCTGTTGGGTGGGATAGACATTACGGTCGGTTAGGGTATTGATAATGACTGCATTGCGATGCGCCCCAAGTCCTAAATCAGGGGCTCCAATGCCATGGGTATGCAGTTCCCCATTTTGGATATAAATGTCGTTGGGGATAGATTGAGTCAGGGCTAAGCGATAATCAAAATTGACGACATAGCGATCCTGACTATCCCACTGAATCAGCGATCGCAGGCTGTCAATACAGGGGGGAATGGGATGATGATACCCAGTTGCTAAAATGACGCAATCGGTTTCATGTTCAAAGAAGGCTTCCTGTTGCCACTGTCGATAGCCCAGCCGATATCCGGTTGCTGTGGCTTCTACTTCTTTCACCTCTAAACTGGAAATGAGGCGCACATCGGGATCAACCCCACCAATGGATCGCTCATAGAGTAAGTCGTAGATTTTGGCAATGGTACCGAAACTAATGCCTTTATAGAGTAAATTTTGCTTAGCGCGTACGGCATCCCGCTGTTGCTGGGGCAGATGATAAAAGTAGTGGGTATAGTCTGGAGAAAAATGTTCTAAACCCAGTTTGGAATATTCCATGGGGAAGAAGCCCGGGGAACGGGTGTGCCATTCCAAGTGATAGCCACAGTTAGACTGGTCTTGTAGCAATTCATAAAACACTTCTGCTGCACTTTGCCCGGAACCAATGACGGTTACGGAGTTGGCATTGCGAGCGCGATCGCGCTTTTGTAAAAATTCGGCAGCGTGGAAAATGTTGTCGTGTTGCAACCAGTCTTGAAAACAGGGAGGAACTTGGGGAACACTGCCCACCCCCAAGGCAAGGTGTCGCCCTTGGTAATAAGCAATTTCTCCTGTGTTAGGATTGCGGGTTTGTACTTGGAAATAACTTTCTGGGTTTGCCTCAATGTGGGTAATGGTTTCTACCCGTTGACTAAATCGACAACTGGAGAGTTGTTCCGCAACCCATTGGCAGTAATGATTGTACTCCCGCCGGGGAATATGAAAGTCTTCCCAAAAGTAGAACCGATAGAGACGGGAATGGGCGTGCAGGTAGTTGAGAAAACTATAGCGACTGCAGGGATTCGCCATGGTCACCAAGTCTGCCATAAACGGCACTTGGATCGTGGTATCTTCCAGAAGTAATCCCGGATGCCATTGAAATTCCGGTTTTTGTTCCAGAAATACCGCATCAATGTCGCTTACGGGATCGACCAGGGCTGCTAACCCCAAGTTAAATGGCCCAATGCCTACACCAACCAGGTCATACATGACGATTCCACCTCCTGTTAAATTCAGCGCGATCGCACACCATGAAAGCCCCCTGTTTATCAGGTAAATCAATGGCTTTCTGGAAGCTAAAGCCACAACGCTTAAAAATATGAATCATTTTATGGTTACGGATATCGGGTTCAGTCACCACTTTTTGGGTGGCAGGCTGCTGAAACTGAAAAGCTGTCATTGCCCGTAATAAGGGCAGGGCATACCCCTGACCCAGAAACTCAGGTGGCCCGATTAATAAGTGAATGCCTTGGTCATTCGCATCAACAGGGTAATAATTGCCCACAATATCCTCGGTCGCCCAATAGGATTCCCAATAACTCATGGGAACACCGTTGAGAAGTCCGATATAAAGGGTTTGGTGAGTATCAGCTAAGGCTTTTTCCAAGTGAGCTTTCATTTTGTCTTGGGAAAAATTCAACTTCCAAAATGGAATCACATGTGGCTGATTCATCCAGTCGTGAATTCGTGCCAAGTCTTGTTCCAATGAGACAGGGCGAAAGCTAATTTCTTGGGCAATAGCAGGGTCGTAGCTGCGATAAACAATTTCAGGCGTGGTGATTGTCATAATAATTGCCTCTCTTACCTCAAATAGAGTGGATTATCAATTTCCACATAAACCGATTGCGTGGCAACTGATCCCACCAGTTCATCCATGTCATGGAATCGAGTGAGTAAATTGGCTTTTCCTCGCAATTGTGGTTGCCGTAAATTGTTGAGTAATTGAGATTCTCCTTGACTCATGGAATCGAAGCGATCCAAAGCCTCTCGTAATTGTTTCAGAAGGAGTCGTTCTTCCACTAATCCAGCAACACCAAAAGCATTAATTAAGCCGAATAAGTTGTTAATAAACAGGTAATAGGTTAGGCGTTCATCAACCACGGCATCGGGACAAACTGTTTCACTTTTTTCCGCAATCCCAGGCAGAATCCTATCTAAGACGTTGTGGAACGACTTACGGTAGTAGTAACCCTGATTGTCACGATAGAAGAATCGCGCAGGATACCCATCTTGCAGTTGCAACACACTATTTTGTTGATGAGCTTCCACCGCAATGCCGTGGGTGAAATACAACCACAAAACGGGATCAAGAGATAATTTGAGATAGCGAGCAAACCAATCTTGGCTCACTTGGGCAGTGGAACGATTTTCTTGTTTTGCCAACCAACGGATAATTTCGGCTAAGCGCGACCCTTCTCCAGTTAAAGAATCCTGACACAGGGCAATGATGCAGGTGGCATTGTTATCTTCCTCAAACGGATTGGCCCGTAAAATTGTGGCAAAACCAGATTCTTGGCCATCCAGGGGCAGGGTTATAAAAGCAGGATCACGAACAATCTCAAAGTTGGGAAAGTTTGCCTTTAAATCGGTTCCAATGGAACTATTTAATAGGCGAGTAATTTCCACCCCTCGTTCCAATTCTTTATATAAGTTCCCGCGTACCGAGTTGGTAATTTTCACATTCAAGGATAATTTGAACATGAAATGGGCTTGGGGATGATACACCGTGCGAATCGAGGAGGTGGGATAAAAGGCTTTCCCCTGTGGCCCCAAATATTGAAGCCATCCCTGTTGCAGTAATTCCTGCACGGTTGATTGATATTGTAACCACTGGGCTTGCCAAGGATGAACGGGAATTAAGGCATAGTCATCATCTTGGCAATAATGATGTTTAAATGCCTCGCTGACTTCAGGATCATCCCGTAATTCCGCTTTAATGAGAGAGGTTGCTGTCTCGGAAAGAGCGGATCCTTGTTTAATAAGGGAGTGATGGGCACGGAAATAATGCAGGGGAAACTTGCCTTTTAATTCTGGCGAATAAAGCCCTACCTCCTGATCCGTAAAACCCTGACGACTTTTGGGCGTGGGATGAAGGTGATGCCCTAATACTAAAGATTGTTCTGTTTCCAGAAATGATTTTTCTAGGGCATAGAGGTTATCCGTTTCTTGGCATCGCGCTTGGATGAATTGTTCCAGGTACTGATAGCTTTGAATCACTCGCAGAATTAGTTCTCCCT
>JAHEOB010000277.1 GCA_018610095.1 Halothece sp. MAG | reverse complement strand
GGAGCTTAATACTATCGTTTTAGATAATGATAGAAAAAAAATAATAAGTTAATTTAAAAATAAAGAGGACCCTTTATTATGGCTGAAGCACAGTTTTTATTTAGTGAAATTGAGATATCAAGATCCTCATTTGAACGTTGGTTGAAATCAGAATATATCCCTACAGTTGATTTGACTATGGATTATCCATCAGAAAAACACACACAACTAACAGTTGCACAAGCGCTTCTTCCTTTCCTCAATTATTCGACAGATAAATTACGAATTTTGCTATTGCATAATAAACAAAAATCGATATTTTATTGTTCATTATATTTGGCTTTTTCAGAAATGGCTGAAGTTCTACTTTATTTATCCGATATACTAAAATCAATAGCACCATTTATAGCAAAAAATAAATCTGGAACTATTTTTTATGGTGAAAATATTTCTGGTAAGGTTATCCTATCTAAAAATAGCATAATAGTTTCTAATGAACAGCAAGAGCTCACCTCCCCTGACTGGGCTAATGAATGGCTGTCTGATTTAGAAGATGATAGTGAAGAAAACTTAAATAAATGGGTCGACAGTAAATTATGGAATAAATTAAAAAGAACTTATAACCATTATTTACGAAATGCAACTCCAGAAGATCCTATTTATATTAAAAATACAGATTTTTTTTCAGACGGAAAACAAGTTATAGATTGGGAAGGTAAGATCTTGCCAAATGCCAATCCATTAACCTTTAAGCGTATTTTTACGGATAACCTGCGTGATTTATATTCAGATGGTAATTCAGTTTGGATTCATGGAAAGTTATCACTAAATATCCCCACCTTAATTAAAACAAATTTATCTTCAACGACCATCCGATTATTGAATGGTAATTATGATACGGATTTTTTATTACAAATAGGTAACGAGTTATGGTTTCCCGTTATTGAGAATAGGACTTTTGAAATCGCATCACTTCGCGTAGACATTGATAGCTTTCATGCTATTAATTATTGCCACTATGTTGATAAAGATGCATTTTACATATGCGAACAAACTGGTAGAGGATTATTTAAAGTCGATAACATTGACCCTAATAAAATAAAAGTTTTTAATGAATCCTTATCGATTTATGAAGATAAAATATTTAACAGCAAGGGGATTTTTCCTGAAGCAGATGGATTGACTTTTTATGAAATAAGTGAAGGATTCTATGCTGATAAAAATTGTGTTTGGGAACATCAAAATAAGCTTGAAGGGTTTAATCCAAAAAAATTTGAAATAGTAGATCGCCGTCTAAGTATCGTGAAAGATGATAATCTTGTTAGGGTATATGGAAATATCATTCCAAATGCTGACGCTAAAACGGTTAAAGTATTAGATGCTTACCATAACTGTTATTGGAGAGATAAACATCATGTTTGGTATTGGACTGAACAAATACAGCCATTAAGATTACCTGACGATGGTGAATTATATTTTTATCCTAAAAGCCATTTCTGTCGTGTTGGCTCAAAAGTTTGGTGCCAACAATATTTACTTGAAGATGTTGACATTTCAACATTTACTATTATTGAACCCACTATAGCAAAAGATAAAAATTTCTATTTTATGGAAGATAGAAAATACACTCATCAAGAATATAAAGATAAAGACATAGGAAAATACTATACTTTTGGTTAAGAATTTTTTGCGCAGAACACTTTTCTTCTCATACATGTTTTGCGCGATTACTTGATCCTATGATAGCGTCAGTGTAAGCCCTCCCGCTTCAGTTTCACTCATGTTTTGATATCTCGTTATTTTCAGCTAATGACCGGTATTCTTGCGGTATCAGATCATCCAGGGATTGATGTAGCCTGGCTTGGTGAAAATAATTGACCACTGTCAGCCCTTATAAATAAATGGCTGACAGGTCATATTAGACTTTTAGCTGAAATGGGAATAGAACACAACAGATATAAAATTCCTCAAAATCAGCGACACAGCCCTGTTAAGTTGCTATTCAAAATATTCATTTAATTCACGTTGAATACGATGATATTCATTAATTGGGACAATGACCAGAGACTCCGTTCCTAATCCGAGATTTTTATTCTCGTCCGTTTCTATTTCAATAAAAATAATATCACCGTTAACCATATTTAGGTTTACGCGATCATCTGAAAATGAATAACTCACAATGTGATTTTTAGAAATAAATAGACCTTCTTCTAAGAGTAAACCTGCTTTCATAACATTCCCTTTATTTTGAGTATAACGCATTGTGCTAAATACTGTTATATATAACATATTAATCTTGAGCTTGTTGTAAAAATTGCCTGAGAGAGCAACATTTACATTATTTGTTTCTGCTCAGACATGAATTGACAGTTACTGCTTATTTACTCAGATGTCGGAACCTTACCCGGAATCCCAGAGATGATATTGAGGTAAAAAATACGGGCTTGTTGCAAATAATTGCCATGCCTGTTTTTTGCTCAACAGTGATAGACATTTCACGCAAAAACAGTCTCGACATTGAATAAGTGATTGATAAAGGCAGATCGCTCCCGCACCCGAAACCTGGGTTCATCATGACGGAGCCAATCATCAAACTGGCCTTTATTCAGTTTTCGCAAGGTTTCAAATCCCTGGAGGGTTGACCAGGCCCGCTTCGCCGATTTGAAGCCGCCCGTGGCGACAATCAATTTTTTAATCGGTGCGTGATCAGATTCAATACGATTATTGAGATGTTTTATTTGCCGTTGTTTTGCGTCAGCACGAAGTTTACCTTCTTTAATTAAACGGGCAATCGCATAACCGTAAGCGGCGTGTTTGTCAGTATTGAGTATTTCTGGCTGCCGCTCAGCAGAGTAAGGTTTTAATACCCGTTTGAGAAACTCATAAGCGGCATGGCTGTTACGTTTCGGGGAAAAATAGATATCCAGCGTATCGCCGTGTTTATCAATTGCCCGGTAAAGGTAAAACCATTTTCCGTTCACTTTCACATAGGTTTCATCAAGCTGCCAGGAGGAAACGGTACGAATAAACTGATACTTTTTGAGTTTTTTACGTAGCAAAGGGGCATATTGGATAAACCAACGATAAATGGTTGAACGGTGAACGGAAACTCCTCTTTCAGCTAACATATCGCTGACGTGAGCATAACTCAGCGGCGTCGAGCCATACCATCGAAGGCACCACAGGATAATAGTTGGCGCAAAATGCTTCCATTTAAAATCGGTAGACACCATTAAACTGCCCTCTGAAAGAGATTCGGGCTTCAGTGTTTATCATCAACTCAATTTTTGCAACAAGCCCCTTCCGGCAGTAAAATTCCCCGTTTTCGGTTAGCTAAGAAACCGTAATACCGCACCATCTTAAAATGCCGTGGCGGGATATGACTGATGTAACGCCACAACATCTCTTCCTGGCTCAGAGTCTTAGTTTTGTGCTGACCCGAACGGTGGTCGTAATAATGGTGAACAACGGTCCCGCCGTTGTAATGGCGCAGTTTTGACGCCGCTACCGGCGGACGTTTCAGGTAACGGCCGAGATAATTGACGTTTTGCCGGACATGTTTGGTTTTCTTCGCAAAGTGAATTTTCCAGCGACGCTGATACTGCGATTCCAGAAACTGGCACCATTCCCGGTAGTCGCGGATATGTCT
>JAHEOB010000276.1 GCA_018610095.1 Halothece sp. MAG | reverse complement strand
AGAACATCATACCTTACATATTCCTGATTTAGTCGCGTTAGAGGAAGTTCTTTCCTCTGCTTCTCTAGAGGAGTAAGTTATGATTTTCAGGTCAATCCAATATACTGCCTGTGGTAATCCGCAATGAATCATTTTCCTGAAGAGATTGATCCCTCAGATGATGATCCCGACTCTGAAAACTCAGAGGTGAATTGGGTGGATTTGGGAGATGAACAACAACCATCCTCTATGAGTTTCCGTCCCAGTAAAGGGGGAGAAGCCTTGGTCATGGTGGAAACTGCTTTTTTAGCAAGTGCAGCCAGTTTAATTTGGTTGATTAATTTTTATTTTCCACCAGGCCCTCTTTTACGACTGTTATTTCCCATACCAGTTGCATTAGTTTATTTACGTCGAGGTCATCGTGCCTCTTGGATGAGTGCCTTAATTTCGGGGTTACTATTGTCAATCTTAATGGGACCGACTCGTAGTATTCTCTATGTCATCCCTTATGGATTGCAAGGCGTTCAATTGGGGGCTTGTTGGCGTCGCGGAACAAATTGGTGGATTTCGATTATATTAGGGGCTATTATTGGCACTTTTGGCTTTTTCTTTCGATTTTGGATTCTCTCGGTTTTTTTGGGAGAAGATTTATGGGTTTACGTAACCTCGCAAATTGCCCAATTTTTAGAGTGGGTATTTGTTCAATTAGGGTTATTAACGCAACCTAGTTTAGAATTGGTTCAAGCGATCGCGTTTCTGACAATTGTGGTTAATAGTATTATTTATATTTTTACAGTTCATATCGTGGCTTTACTCATTTTAGGTCGCTTGGGAAATCCCATTCCGTCTCCTCCGAGAATGATCAAAAAACTCATTAATATTGAATAATCTGAAACCTTTCTAATGTTGAATTAACCGTTATCTCTATGACCCGTTTATTTACACCTTTCCAAGAGTTTCTAATTACATGGCTACTGATTTTACTTGCAGGTTGGTTAACCTTTAATTTCCTAGGATTTGCTTCAGGACTCATTACCATTTTACTGAGTTCGGCTTTAATTGCTTTCTTGCTGAATTATCCGGTTCGACTCTTAAAACCTTTTCTGCCTCGTCCGATTGCAGGGATTGTTGTCTATGCTTCTGCGGCATTGATCGCTAGTATTTTTCTAATTACCGTGTTTCCACCTGTGTTTAATCAGGGACGACAATTAATTATTAAATTACCGGACTTAATTGCTGCAGGGCAAGAAGAATTAAATCAATTTCAAACTTGGAGTGTAGAACATAATTTACCGTTTGATGTCAATTTTTTAACTTCTCAATTACTAGCAAAAATTCAAGCTAAAGCGCAACAAATTGCTTCCACCAGCTTTGGGTTCGTCATTGGTACATTTAACTCGGTGGTCGAACTAATTTTAATTTTAGTGCTGTCATTTTATATGCTTTTAGATGGGGAACGAATTTGGAATAATTTAACAAAAATTCTGAATCCAAAAATTCGCACGGAATTAACCAATTCCATTTCCCGTAATTTACAGCGATTTGTGACGGGTCAGTTACTGTTAGGGTTATTTATGGCAATCACCCTAACGCTAGCTTTTCGCTTACTCCATGTTCCCTATTTTCTCTTATTTGCTATTTTTATTGGGGTTATGGAAATTATTCCCTTTATTGGGGCAGCCCTTGGCATTTCAACGGTGGTTTTGATTGTGTTTTTTATTGATGCCGTTTTAGCATTACAAGTGTTTGCAATTGCCGTTGGGATACAGCAAGTTAAGGATAATATTGTCGCCCCTCGAATTATGGGTAATCTAACCGGATTATCTCCTGTCATTATTTTATCCTCTCTTCTATTAGGAGCAAAATTAGGAGGATTGTTGGGAATTATTTTAGCCATTCCGGTTACTGGGGTTTTAAAAAGTTTAATTGAAATTCTTTATGATCCCGACTTACCGCCACAAACTGGGAGATTCTTTGATAACCCACTCCGAAACAGACAAGAATTAGCAATTAATGAAGAAACGAAAACGGAAATTTAATCATTCCGCTCCCGAATCAATAAGCCGCGATCGCGGGAACAATCTCTAATCTATTTTGTTAGTTAAATAAATGAAATCGCTGCAACAAAGGTTCTAACAGTTGTGGCAAAGTCGTTTCTAATTCAGCGCTAGATTCAAAAGATAATTGTTGTGAGGGAGAAAGTTCAAAAGGATAATTGCCTTCCCCATTTTGCATCCTAGCTAATAAAATTTGTTCTCTGCGTTTACATTGTAAAGCGTATCCTAACTCCACTCCCACTAAGGGGCTAGGAAGTAACGCAGTTTGCTTCTGTTGTGGGATTTGTGCCACAGGGGTTCCATCACAAATAAAGACTAAACTTTTACGAATTTTACGCAATTGATGATGACTCAGGCGTAAGGGATCATTTTTGGGACGATAAGACAATTCTAACTTGAGGGGATAGCGACTTTTTTGATTAAACGTTTGAATGGCGGCTTCTAAACTTTCCTGCAATGCCTCATAAGCCGTGGCATCTTCTTGTTGGTAAGAAAAATAAATAATGGGATCTAACCAAGCACTAATCTCTTGTTTAATAAAATAAATTTCATGAGAAACTAAATCAATATTGGCAATTTGATAACCACCGCTGCCTTCAATATAAAATTCGACGGTTTCCCCTTCTAAATAGCGTTGAAACCATGGTGCTTGTGCCACCGTTTCTTTTTCATCTAAAAAATCTGCTCTCAATCCTGCTTTCAGCAAACTATTTTTACTGAGCCGTAAATCATGAGGACGTTTCATTACTTCCTGAATGGGCTCGTATTCTTCTAAATACCAAGCTCTCAACGCAATAATTGCCATACAGCAGCCCCAATAAACTTGCATCAGGCATCATAGCAATTTATCGATATCTCCGCACGAACCTTAAGAAGAATTTTGTGGAAGGTTCGGTGAGAATGTCATAATTGTCTTACAAGCTCCGATACTTAACAAAAATTTAACTTACGAGACTCGGTTTATGTCCTTATTTGACTGGTTTGCCAATCGTCGAAAATCAGAACCTGACTTAAAACAAACCCCAGAGCGAGAAATTGCGGATGGATTATGGACTAAATGTGAAGCCTGCGGGGTTCTGGCTTATACTAAAGATTTACAAGCGAATCATTTTGTTTGCAACGAATGTAATCATCATTTGCGGGTTGATAGTGATGAACGGATTCGACAATTAATTGATCCTGACACTTGGCAACCGTTAAACGAACAGTTACAACCCGTTGATCCCCTTAACTTTTCGGATCGAAAACCCTATGTGGATCGCTTGCGAGAAGCACAAGACAATAATCATTTGACTGAAGGCGTACAAACCGGTGTGGGATTAATTGATGGGCTTCCTGTCGCCCTAGGGGTAATGGATTTCCGATTTATGGGCGGCAGTATGGGATCCGTTGTAGGGGAAAAAATTTGTCGTCTCGTGGAATATGCCACGGAACAAGCTTTTCCCTTAGTCATTGTTTGTGCTTCTGGCGGGGCGAGAATGCAGGAGGGGATGTTAAGTCTGATGCAAATGGCAAAAATTTCAGGGGCGTTAGAACGTCATTGCGAAGCGGGATTACTGTATATTCCAGTTTTAACGCATCCCACCACAGGGGGCGTCACTGCCAGTTTTGCAATGTTAGGGGATGTTACCCTTGCCGAACCGAAAGCGACAATTGGATTTGCTGGGAAGCGCGTCATTGAGCAAACGCTTCGTGAAAAACTCCCTGAAGGCTTCCAAACTTCAGAATATTTGCAAGAACATGGTTTTGTTGATGCCATTGTGAATCGGCTACAACTGAAAAAAACGATCGCGCAGTTGATTTGTCTTCATCAACCCTATTTCCCTACCTTGCATCACTCCAATAATAATGAAACCTCCCAAGCAACTGCCTAGTGTCGGCAAGCTGTTGGAGGAATGGGGGGCGGCACTGCAATTTCCGCCCAACTTTAGGCAGGGGATCCCTTAAGCATTTTTCCAAATATCACGAATTTTACCGGGTAGGGCGTTGGCAATTTCATCAATGCGTTGTTGGGATAATTCATCCTTGGTTGCGGAGAAAACGGCACTAACAGCAACTTCTGGATCGACACCTCGTTGTAACCCCCCTTCCTGACGGATGCGAAATAAAAAGGTTTCGTCTTTGATGTTTAAAACGGGGCGCATGCGACTTAACAAGGCAACAATGGGATTGGTATCCTGCCACAATTGGGAAATATCACCTTGCAGCATTTGATTGTCACTGGGAACCGCTTGTTCCCCTTGTAATTCTTCCGATACCCGATTAGAACTATCAGTGGTCATTACATCCCGCATGGTTCGAAACACGACTTCGGTAATATCTCGGGCATCAAAAATATCTTCTAATCCCGCTTTGACCTTTACTTTTTCTAAGAAAGATTGATTTTTCGAGGGAATGGGGCTTGCAGGTTCTTGATTTTGTTTCATTTTTTGCAACAATTAACAGCTTACTTGTTACTTTAATTTGTCTTTTCATTAAGCTGCATCTTTCCTAGGGTACAAACCCAGCTCACTTCTGCTATTCCTCTAGCAATACTTGACACCAATCCGCCTCGTTTCTCGTTCTAATTAGGGGGTTAGGATAGTATAAAAACTGGCAACCTCAATCATTAATAATTCATGGTTCCTATTTATCATTTGAACTAGAGACTGGAAGTGGAAAAAATAAAATTATGTCAAATAAATTATTGGGAAAATTGAGTCTTGCTTGGGCGTTATTAATCCTCATTACTTTTTCCGTTTTAACCCTATTAGGGATTCCTGTTGGTAATTTTTTAGATTGGCTCATTGGTGGGGTAACTTTTTGGTGGCTGGTCATTATTGTTACGATTCCTTGGAATATTTATTTTCGTGCCCAAGAAGTAATGACAGACGCTCAAACTTCTCAAGAAAAAGGAATTGCTCTGGATACACAAAAAGTTTATTATGTCAAAAAAATCGCGACTCGTTCTTTCTGGGTTGCTTTAGGATTGCATTTTCTTTCAGCAATTGTTTTGTATGGTTTAGCTGCTTTTGGGGTGACTGTTATTGGTTATTTAGGCTCGATCGCTGCCTTATTATTAACCTTTCTTCGACCTGCCATTCGGAGTTATGATTATATTCGTTCTCGTCTATTTTCCATTAAGCGAGAATTTAGTTATCCCCGTGACGATGTCATCGAACTACGCGATCGCCTCAATCAATTATCGCAAACCATTCAAACCCTACAGCAACAATTAAATACTGATGATCCCAATTCTTGGGCTGCTAAACAAGAAAAACAATTACAAGCGACTGCTAATCAGGTTACCCAACTTCATTCGGAATTAGAAACATTACGCTATCAAAATCAATCAGAACACGAACGACTTTCGTTAGAAGCCCAAAACGCGATCGCGCAACTGTCAGAAGATTCTCGTTTCCTCGGCAATGTACGGGAAATTATTCGCTTTATTAAAGAAAGCTAATCGGGGAAAATATAACAAGAATCGCTGATCAATCATCAAAAAGCACCTCGGAATGACCTATCGAGATTTATTTGCTCAAAGCGCGATCGCGCAAATTCCAAAAATTTTAACGCTGTTAGACCGTAACCCCCATAGTCCCACCTACGGTTGTTTTGATCGCAATTTTTGGCACTATAAAATCATTGATTTCCCCAGCGGAATGGCGCAAGAGTTTGTCTATCCGTTAGCGTTAGCTTATGATACCCCCTGCCCTGATAATCCGTTTTATCAGCAAGCTGTTATCAAAGATTGGGTGACAGCAGGGATTCGTTACGCAGCCCATAGTAGTCACAAAAATGGTTCCTGTGATGATTATTTTCCGTTTGAACAAGCCACTGGGGCAAGTGCTTTTTCTCTGCTTGCCTGTGTGGAAAGCTATCAACTACTGGGGTTACACGATTATACCGCACTCAAATTTTTTGAAAAACGAGGAGATTGGTTGGCTAATCATCAAGAAAGTGGTCGATTGACCAATCATCATGCGCTAATTGTTCTTTGCTTAGAAAAATTAAAGCATTTGCTAAATTCTTCAAAATGGGACAGAGCGCGGAGTTTGCGCTTGGAACGTATCTTAGAATGGCAGTCGGAGGAAGGGTGGTTTCCGGAATATGACAGGAGTGACCCAGGATATCTTTCCCTCACGATATCATGTTTGGCTCAAATTTATCAATTTCAAACCGATATTCGTTTAAAAGAAGCCCTCATCAAAGCAGTAGAATTTGCGGGATATTTTCTTCATCCCGATGGGTCTTACGGGGGAGAATATGGTAGTCGAAATACTTATAATTTTTTCCCTTATGGATTTGAATTGGTGGGGCATTGGTATCCGCCAGCGTTAGCAATTAATGATGGATTTTTAAAGGGATTAGCTAATGGCTTGAGTCCTTGTTATAGTGATGATCATATTATTGGACACCATACTTGGAACTATTTATTAGCGTGGCGAAATTTTGTGGAAGAACGTCCGGAATCTTACCCAAGAGAATCGGGACAAATTTGGTTCAAACAAGCGCAAATATTAATTGATCGTCGCGGTAATACGGAACTCTATTTGGGGTTAAACAAGGGAGGCGTTTTTAAGTTATTTCGCGATAACAAATTAGTGGTTTCTGATACCCAGTTTTCGGCATTAGTTCAAAAGGGGAAAAGAACTAAAAATGCGGTGGCTCATTTAATTGATACCAAAAATACGCAGGTGGATGTTCAAGAGAATGAAATCATTATTAAGGGGCAATTGGGATGGGCAAAACAAACCCAGATGACACCGTTGAAGTTAATCGTATTGCGAATAGTGATGTTAACGGTTGGTCGTTTTTTCCCCAATTTCATCCGCAAGCTATTACAAAAAATCTTAATTACGGGAAAGCAAAATACAGGATATTATTTTCAGCGTTCTTTGCGTTGGGAAAAGGAAACTCTTGTGGTGCAGGATGAGTTACAAGTTCCCAGTTGGGAAACTATAAAACAAGTTGGAATTGGGGCGGATCAAACTTCCATTTATGTTGTCATGAGTCGCACATTCCAATGGAGTCAACTACAACCTTGGCTGGATTTAACACCGCAACTTAAAGATTTACCAACTGGCGAGCCCTTAAAGATTGAACGGCGATATT
>JAHEOB010000275.1 GCA_018610095.1 Halothece sp. MAG | reverse complement strand
CTGGGATGGGTGCTGGAATTGTGACCTCTTTTGCAGTGAGTCAAGGACAATCACCATTGATGGCACTGCTAATTACGGCAATTGCAACAGGATTTGCTGTCGTTTGTGAACGAGCGGGTTTCGTTTAAAAGGAACTTTTTTGCCATCACCCCGTCTCTAAATATTGACGGAATTGAGGAATTGTGCAATGAGTAATCGTTTAATGATGAAACCAGTAACTACCTTCTCACTCTTATTAGGGATGGGACTGATGGCTCCGATGACGCTGTTTGCTGCCTCTACCTCTGCTCAATTATTACCTGAAGATCGTCAGGAAAGAACACAGGAACCAAACCGCTTTCCGAGAGAGCAAAACGGGCAACGTGAATTAACCATTCCGGCTGGTACAACCATTCCTACTAGCCGTGAGGATGCGGAAAAGATTATGGTTCTACCGGATGAAACCACCCCTGTAACGCTCCAAGTTGCTGCTAATGTCAAAAATCGGCAAGGAACTGTTTTAATCCCCTTTGGCAGTAAAATTAAAGGAGAAATTCAACCCCACAAAAATGGCTCTCGCTTTGTTGCGGAAGAATTAATTGTGGAAGGAGAACAGCCGCAATCCATTGATGCAACTTCCCAGGTTGTGACACGGCGAGAAACCGTTGAGCGCGGTGCAGATACAGGAGATATTTTAGAAGGAGCCCTCATTGGTGCAGGTGCTGCTGCAGTTCTTTCTGGGGTTTTAGGAGATGACTTTTTTGACTTCAAAAGAATCTTAGGAGGAGCTGGTGCAGGAGCTTTAGGTGGCTTAATCCTTGGTAAAAATGAAGCAGAAGTGATTTCCATTGATCCCAATAAAGATTTAGATGTCACACTAAACTCACAGCTTTCTCTTTCTCGGTAAACTACCCCAAGCCGTTGTTGGCTTGATTATCGCCGACTATAACACAAAATGGTAGATTTTTGTTTTAAGTTCACTATCATCCCCAATCGTTTACGCTGAGATTGGGGACTTCTCGCTCACCTCTGTTAAATCAAAGTTGCTGTTAAGTGGGAGATGGTATCAGTGACCAGTGCTACCGTTTGACGGGTAACAGGTAAGCTATCAATCACCATTCCAGTACACAGCAACATCATGTAAAGAATAGAGTATTTAAACAGCGATCGCGCTTTCGCTTTCTCTTCAGGAGTTTGTCGTAATGCCCAAGCTTTCGCAATAAAGTTAGCACCTAATATAGCAGCAAATGCACCATAAACCCATCCTGATTCACCTAAAGGATAAATTAAGGTAAAGGTTAAGGGAACAACAAACAGGGTATAAGCAAATACCTGTTCTGCTGTATTGTGAACCCCCTTTACTACTGGTAACATAGGAACATCAACTTGGGCATACTCATCCCGAATCATCATGGCTAATGCCCAAAAATGGGGAGGCGTCCAGAAAAAGACAATGGCAAATAACAGCCAAGCGGTCCAACTTAATTCCCCTGTCACGGCAGCCCAACCAACCAGTGCCGGAATTGCCCCAGCAGAACCACCAATAACAATATTTTGAGTGCTATTGCGTTTTAACCAGTGGGTATAGACCAACATATAAACCACAATCCCAGACAGAGCTAGTGACGCACTCACGACATTAACTAACCCTGCCATGAGGGTAAAAGAGAGTACCGCCAAAACAATGGCAAATAGTAATGCATGTTGGGGTTGCACTCGCCCTGAGGGAATGGGGCGTTTGCGAGTGCGTTCCATATCGTAATCAATATCTTTATCGTAAATGCAGTTGAGGGTTTGTGCTGAGGCTGCTGCTAAAGTTCCTCCCAATAGCGTGAGTAACAGTTGCAGGGGATCAACTTCTCCGTCTCCTGCTAACCACATTGCTGCTGCCGTTGTAATCAGTAGCAGGGGAATAATGCGGGGTTTAGTAAGTTGACAATAGCTTTGAATGACTTGCAAAAATGTTTGGTTCTGGTGAGAAATACTAGTGCCAGTCATATTGAACAATCAATCCCTTAAAATGAATCTATCTGTTTACGCAGTTTGCGAAGGCATGGCGCGATCGATGCTTCGCATCGGTGAGCCTTCGGCTCAATCGCGCACAGCAAGAACCGTGTAAGCAACTAATCCCCCTAACAATGCTGTTCCAACCGCCTCATGAGTAACGGTCAATGCTTCCACTTCCAGATGTAGGTGAAAGGTGGCAAATCCTACGAAAATTTGTAACATTAATAATACTCCTGAGAGATTTGCCAATTTACGGAGGGCAGGGTGTAGCGCGGGTGTGCGCCAAGAAAAGAATACCACTGCTAAGGTGCTAATGCTAGTGGGAATCACACCCAATAAGTGACCATTCAAAACCGAACATAATTCCAAAATTGTGTAACATTGATTGAGTGCCCAACGGGAAGCACTAAGTCCTCCCAATAGGCTTTGTAGATAAATCAAGCCCACTGCCAATCCAGCTAACCAAGGAAGTTTTCGAGCCGTGGTTGTTCCCTGATAGGGCATTAATGCGGTTCCCATGGCAATCAACATACAAAATAGAAGTAACGCTGTTCCTAAATGTGCCGTTACAATCTCAAAGCGCAGTAATTCGGTAACCGTTAACCCCCCTAGAACTGCCTGAACGACCACTAACGCTAACGTTAAGAAACAAGCCCACGGTAGCCAACGGGGTAAGTCGTGGCGAAACCAGAAGCATAATCCCACTAAGTACAGGGTGCTCAAACCAATTAAAAAGGCATCGAGACGGTGAAACCACTCTAAGAATACCTGAAAATTCATCTGTGCAAGGGGAATTAGTTGACCATAACACAGCGGCCAGTCTGGGCAGGCTAGTCCTGCATTCATAACCCGAGTGGCACTACCAATTGCCATTAACACAAAAGTGGCAATTGCGATTTTCCAAATTAACCGCCGTACCAGCTTTTGAGCAGACCCCTTTGCCGAGGAGGGATTAATTTTGTGATGAATAACTGATTCTGTCATAACCCCAACGATTATAAAAACTTGATTAACTGCTAAGTGGTTACTAGCCTTACATTAGCAGTAACAAAGCAATTATTTTTTGGATTTAGTTACTACTGTAATTATCTTTCAGGCTGACTGCCATGGTTTTAGATATTTTTCTGATTAAAAGGAACCAACTTTGATATTTCTTTACATTAACCCCACATTCAACCCCCATTTAAGATCACGATTGGTTGCCATTCTAAAGAAAATCCAAAAAAAACGTTAAACTTTAAGCCATCCCCCTGAATTTTGGGAGGGTTTGTTTTACCGTAGATAAAGAATGGAAGTGTTAGCTCCCCTCATTATTTATTGGAAACCGATTCAAGGATTCTAAACTGCAAAAGCCGTGACTACTGCTAACAAGATTACAATTATCGTCCTCGCCATTCTAATCGCCATTATTAGCCTTTGGTATGGTCAAAATCATGGCTTACTTCCGGCAGCCGTTGCCCCAGAAGCGGAAGCCATTGATGGGCTTTTCGACTTTATGATGATCATTGCCACTGGTTTGTTTTTACTGATTCAAGGCTTACTGATTTATACGGCCATTCGTTTTCGTCGCAAACCAAGTGATGACACCGATGGTCCGCCAATCGAAGGCAATGTTGCTCTAGAAATTGTTTGGACCGGGATTCCCACGGTCATTGTCTTGATTTTATCCATCTATAGTTTTGAAGTTTACAGCACAATTGGTGGATTGAATCCAAAAGCAGCAAAAGATGAAGGCCCTCAACCGGTTGCAGAAGAAACTCAATCGGAACAAGGATTAATGGCTTCGGCATCCGATTACCTTGCTCTCGGCTTAGGAGAATCTCCTGCCAATCAGGCAAAAAACTTGACTCCCCTCTCCATTGATGTCAATGCCATTCAATATGCTTTCTTGTTTACTTATCCCGATACTGGCGTTGTCGCGAGTGAATTACATGTTCCTGTGGGACAACCCATTCAACTCAATATTAGTGCTGGTGATGTTATCCATGCCTTTTGGGTTCCTCAATTACGACTGAAACAAGATGCTATTCCCGGCCGAGAGGCACAACTGAGTTTTACCCCTGAAAAACCAGGAACCTATCCCATCATTTGTGCTGAACTTTGCGGTCCCTATCATGGAGCAATGAAAACCAACTTAATTATTGAAAGTCAACAAGATTATGAAGCTTGGTTACAACAGCAACAAGTGGCACAAAGTGAATCCTTAGACAATGCGGTAGCCTTAGAAAACAGTAATTCCTTATTAACCCCCTATGCCAATCAACTGGGGGTGAATCAGCAACTGTTAGATGAACTCAAAGCTTATTCTCAATAAGTTGTAAGGGAGAACCATTTGACGTCATGACAACACCTGTCTCAACTTCTCAAACTGAACCACAGCGAAATTGGAAGGATTATTTTACCTTTAATACCGACCATAAGGTCATTGGCATTCAGTACTTAGTGACCTCGTTTATTTTCTATCTCATTGGCGGTGCTTTAGCAGCAGCGATTCGCACGGAGTTAGCAACCCCGGAATCGGATTTCGTTGATCCCGAAGTGTATAATCAGTTATTTACCGTTCATGGCACGGTAATGATTTTCCTCTGGATTGTTCCAGCAGGGGCAGGACTCGCTAACTATTTAATTCCACTGATGATTGGCGCGAAGGATATGGCATTTCCCCGCTTAAATGCCGTTGCCTTTTGGCTAATTCCTGTAGGGGGATTGCTATTGATGGCAAGTTTCTTTATTGAAGCTCCCCAAGCGGGTTGGACTTCCTATCCGCCTCTCAGTTTAACCATGGGTCAAGTTGGGGAAGAAATTTGGATTCTAAGTGTTTTGATTTTAGGAACCTCCTCAATTTTGGGTGCCATTAACTTTTTGGCAACGATTATCAAAATGCGAATCCCGGAAATGGGTTGGTTTGATATGCCCCTGTTTTGCTGGTCCATGGTGGCAACCGCGATTATGGTGTTACTGAGTACCCCTGTATTGGCGGCGGCTTTAATTATGCTGTCGTTTGATTTACTGGTGGGAACCAGTTTCTTTGATCCCAATGGCGGGGGAGACCCCGTGGTTTATCAGCATATGTTCTGGTTTTATTCCCATCCGGCAGTTTATATTATGATTCTGCCATTTTTTGGCGTTATTTCCGACATCTTACCGGTTCATGCCCGCAAACCCATTTTTGGTTACCGCGCGATCGCGCTGTCAAGTCTTGCCATTAGCTTTCTCAGTTTAATTGTGTGGGCTCACCACATGTTTACCACAGGAACCCCTGCATGGTTGCGAATCTTTTTCATGGCAACCACCATGGCAGTTGCAATTCCCACTGGCATTAAGGTATTTGGCTGGTGCGCCACCATCTGGGGAGGCAAACTCCGACTCAATAGTGCTATGTTATTTGGCATCGGGTTTGTTTCTTCCTTTGTGATTGGGGGCTTAAGTGGTGTCATGCTGGCTTCCACTCCCTTTGACCTCCATGCTCACGATACCTATTTTGTGGTGGGTCACTTTCACTATGTACTATTTGGTGGCAGTGTTTTAGGACTTTTTGGGGCAATTTACCACTGGTTCCCCAAAATGACAGGACGCTATATGAATGAGTTTTGGGGAAAAGTTCATTTCTGGCTAACGCTTATTGGTTTGAATATTACCTTTCTCCCCATGCACGAGTTGGGATTAGAAGGAATGAACCGACGCATTGCCATTTATGATGCTGAATTTCAACCTCTCAATGTCGTTGCCACCCTCGGTTCTTACTTATTAGCCGTTTCTACTTTTCCCTTTATGATTAATGTCGTTTGGGCAATCTTCAAAGGACAACCTGCCTCAGGCAATCCTTGGAAGGCCTTAACTTTAGAATGGCAAACCAGTTCTCCACCCCTGATTGAAAACTTTGAAGAAGAACCCGTGCTATGGTGTGGTCCTTATGATTATGGCATTGATGTTCCACCAGAAGACCAGCAATCAGTGCAAGAGTTGTTGTCAGAAGTCAAAACCGACATGGGTCGTTAACCAACATTGATTTAGGAAGGATATAGCAATGCAAGGTTCCACAGTTAATCCCTCACAAGAAGAACTGCAGTATGCAGAAACGGCGACCACCGAGCAAGAACATGAAGATCATCGCATGTTTGGGGTCGTGCTTTTCTTGGTAGCAGAGAGTATGATCTTTTTTGGGTTATTCTCTGCTTACTTGATTTATTATTTTGTTATGCCGGAATGGCCCCCGGAAGGCACTCCAGAATTAGAACTACTTCTGCCTGGGGTGAACTCCTTAATTCTGATTTCCAGTAGCTTTGTAATGCACCGTGGCCAGACTGCCATAAAAAACGATGATGTGTCTGGATTGCGGTTTTGGTTTACGTTAACCGCTATCATGGGAGCAATTTTTTTGGGCGGACAAGTTTATGAATACAGCACTCTGGAATTTGGATTGACGACCAATTTATTTGCTAGTTGCTTCTATGTTCTTACCGGCTTTCACGGCATGCACGTTACCCTAGGATTATTCCTGATTTTATTTGTGCTGCTGCGATCGCGCCGTGACAATCACTATAGCAGTGAGTCCCATTTTGGGGTGGAGGCTTCTGAACTATATTGGCACTTTGTTGATGTGGTGTGGATTATCCTATTTGGTTTAGTCTATTTGTTATAACGTTTCCCTAAAATTATCTTATTTGTCCCCCTCATTTAGGGGGATTTCGTTTATATTGTTAACTTAATGACTGATATTTATGACTTCACGCGCTCATTTATTAACGGAACAGAGTAACCCTAACAGTGTAAATTTAGACCAACTTTCCAGCTTAGAAATTGTTGAACTATTTAATCAAGAAGATGCTAACACCTTAACTGCCATTAATCATGCTCGCAGGGAACTTGCCCAAGGGATTGATGTTACCAGTGCCGCCCTACGACAAGGGGGACGCTTATTTTATGTGGGAACAGGTACCAGTGGGCGATTAGGGGTATTGGATGCAGCAGAATGCCCGCCTACATTTTGTACACCCCCTGAGTTGGTACAGGGAATTATTG
>JAHEOB010000274.1 GCA_018610095.1 Halothece sp. MAG | reverse complement strand
TTCTGAAATATTACTTAAAACACTACAAGCTCAACTGTTTGAGAATGCCAGCTGGTTTTATATTCTTGCTGTTGCATTGATTTTATTGACGGTTGCTTATTTAGGCCTATCCCGGTTTGGTGAAATCAAACTCGGCCCTGACCATTCTCAGCCACAATTTAGTTATTTGTCCTGGTTTGCAATGTTATTTTCTGCAGGAATGGGGATAGGACTGATGTTTTTTGGTGTAGCCGAACCCGTAATGCATTATCTTTCACCGCCGGTCGGAGATGCGCAGACAGTTCAGGCCGCGAGAGAAGCAATGGAAATTACATTTTTCCACTGGGGATTACATGCATGGGCTATTTATGCGATTGTAGCCTTAATCTTGGCATTTTTTAGTTACCGTCATGGTTTACCACTTACACTACGTTCAGCACTGTATCCACTCATTGGTGAACGAATTTATGGACCAATGGGCCATGCTGTCGATATTTTTGCCGTTGTCGGTACCGTTTTTGGTGTTTCCACATCCCTGGGATTCGGGGTTCTTCAGGTAAATGCAGGTCTGGCTCATTTATTTGGACTTCCGGTCAGTCCTGCTATGCAGGTCATTTTGATTGTTATCATAACTGGGTTAGCCACATTATCCGTAGTGAGTGGTTTAGATAAAGGAATCCGTATTCTTTCTGAGTTAAACCTGAGCTTAGCGGGGATCCTGCTTTTATTAATCGGTATTTTAGGACCAACAGTACTTTTACTAAAGTCATTTGTACAAAATACAGGAGCCTATCTTTCCGATATTATCAATAAGACCTTTAACCTTTATGCCTATGAACCCCAATCTACAGAATGGTTAGGTGGATGGACATTATTATATTGGGGTTGGTGGCTGTCATGGTCACCTTTTGTGGGAATGTTTATAGCACGTATCTCCCGCGGGCGAACAATCCGTGAGTTTGTTACCGGCGTGCTGTTTGTCCCTGCTGGTTTTACGCTGCTATGGATGACTTTTTTCGGTAACAGCGCCATTTTTCTTATCCGGGATAAAGGTGCAGAGGTGCTGGCTCAGATAGTTCAGGAAGACGTGGCGCTGGCGTTGTTTCAGTTTTTAAATTATTTTCCGTTTTCATCAGTGCTTTCTTTTGTTGCAATGCTGATGGTTATCGTCTTTTTTGTCACCTCTGCGGATTCTGGTGCAATGGTCGTTGATACATTAGCTTCAGCAGGTGAAATACATACCCCAGTTTGGCAACGTATTTTTTGGGCCTTTCTGATGGGTGCTGTTGCAATTACATTATTATTGGCCGGTGGATTAACTGCATTACAAACTATGACTATTGCTACCGCACTGCCTTTTGCCATCATTCTGTTAATTGCTATTGTCGGATTACTTAAAGCCTTACGTATTGATGTCTACAAAAAAGATAGCCAACAACTTGCAACCTTAGCTCCTAATGCGGGAAGAGGCGGATTATCATGGCAACGCAGATTACGAAAAATAGCGTATTTTCCTAAACGTAATCAGGTTAAACGTTTTATGGCAGAAGTGATCGAGCCAGCCATGCAATCGGTGGTAGCAGAGCTGTCAAAGCAAGGTACAGAAGCGGCTATTCATAGTGACCGGGATGATAGAGTCACATTAGAAGTTCAGTTTAGTGATAATCTCAATTTTCTCTATGAAATCAGATTACGAGACTACCTGACCCCTTCTTTTGCATTAGCAGGAATGGATGATGAAAATAATGAATCTCAAAAATACTATCGTGCTGAAGTCTATTTAAAAGAAGGCGGACAAGATTACGATATTATGGGATGGAGTGAGTCACAAATTATTCATGACATCCTGGATCAATATGAAAAACATATTCATTTTATTCATATTGTCGATAAATCATAATTACCCATGATAATGACGAGGTGGTTTTAATTTACCACCTCATTTAAAAAAACCTCATATTATTTATATCAAATATATTATTTTAAAGAAGAATATCGATGGGGTTCTTTATCTGTTAGTATAGAATGGAATCTCAAAATAAGATAACCTAAAATACCGGAAAAAAGAGAACCTAAAAACACTCCAATTTTACTGAGTGATTGTAATTCAGGAGAAACAAAAGCCAACATACTTATAAATAAGCTCATGGTAAAACCTATCCCGCATAATAATGCAACACCGTAAACCTGTAACCAGGATGCACCAGCAGGACGTTTAAATAACTTCATCTCTCCCCTAAATAAACAATACCAAAAATCCCTATTTGCTTACCTAAAAATAGTCCGAATGTAATTCCTAAAACAACAGGATGTATTAACATTGATAAGTCTAACTCAGAAAATGAAACACCTGCATTAGCTAATCCAAAGATAGGTATAATAAAAAAACTGACCCAATGACTTAGCCGATGCTCCCATGTAATTAAAGGAGATTCTCCATGTGAAATATTTTTAACCTGATTCAGCGGAATTGTTAAAGCTAAAATGACACCAGCCAGTGTTGCATGAACACCTGATTTAAAAATCATTACCCAGAGCACTAACCCACCCAACACATATAAATAAGGCCTCGTTATATTTTTAAAATTTAAAAAAATAAGAAAAACAATACTTAAAGACGCGCCTAACAAGTAGGATAAATTAATATTGTTAGTATAAAAAACAGCGATAATAACAATAACTGCAAGATCATCAATAATAGCTAATGCCGTTAAAAATATTTTAAGTGATAAAGGGATACGATTACCTAACAAAGCTAAAATACCTAACGCAAATGCAATATCTGTAGCTGCAGGAATCGCCCAACCACTCATGGCATCAAAACTGTTTTTATTAAATAAATAATAAATAAATGCAGGCATTGTTAATCCTGCGATAGCCGCCGCTCCGGGTAAAATTCTTTGAGCATTAGTTGCTAATTCACCAACTAAAAATTCCCTTTTTAACTCCAAACCAACATATAGAAAAAATACCGCCATCAATCCATCATTAATCCAATGCAGAATAGATAAACCGCCAATATATATTTCCAGAATGGAAAAATAAAAATCAGCCAGAAAGCTGTTAGCAATAATAACTCCTAATACTGCAGAGATCATTAGTATTATTCCACTTGCTGCCGGAAGAAAGAAGAGGTTTTTGATTTTTTTATACATTAAATCTCCATGTTTTATAAAAAACAACATTTATACAATAATCCCCATTTAAGTTTCACATACTTTTTGGGAATATCATCACTTTCACTAAAATATTTGTTATCCAATATATAATTTTTTTTAGTGACAAAGAACGACGCCCGCTGTTATATTTAGCCAACAAGCGCCCTGTTGTCTCCCGAACACGATTCAGTACGCACACTAAAATCAGGTAGTTAGATTACCTCAATAGATTTAGTGTTCCTGGATTCCTAGATTCCTAGATTCCTAGATTCTGGTTGTGTGCGTCAAAACGACCAGAGCCCCAGTGTAAATTATAGCATTCGGGATAACAATGATATCACCATTTTCTGATGTTAAATACGTAGCACGAGTTGCAATCT
>JAHEOB010000273.1 GCA_018610095.1 Halothece sp. MAG | reverse complement strand
TGACGAGAAGGATTATTAACAAATTGTCGCCCACAGTGTTGACAACAAAAGCGCTGTTTTCCGTAATGCGTGTGTCCATTCTTGACAATTTTGTGAGAGTAACATTTTGGGCAATTCATTGTTGATATTTTTCACCAATTTCAGTCTATTAAAATATTGTATCATTACTATTCAGTACTACCCAAACAAAATATCCTTTAAAATTGACTACTTGTCAATTGACTATAAAGATTAATCATATCTTGAGTAAAATCTGTACTATTTCTTGGCGGTTTAACATTTTCCTTTAACTTGATTAGTAATGATGAATCGTTTAATAAGTTGTCTAGGGTTTGAGCTAACGCTTGAGCATTCCCTGGTTCAAATAGCATACCATCAACGCCATCTTGTACCAATTCGGCAATGCCTCCCCGCCGGCTACCAATCACTGGAATCCCGGCGGCAAAAGCTTCAAGAACAGTTAAAGGTCCGGTTTCCAGCCAAATCGAAGGCACAAGACAAGCATCATATTGGCTTAATTCTTGCAGTAATTGATCGTTAGGTAAACTTTCCCGAATTGTCAAACGCGGATCATTTTGAATCTGATTTTTTCGTTCCTTTCCGTACTTACTCTTATCCCAGCCTAGGGTGAAAAATGTGATTTTTACTGGAAAGTCAGGGGAAAGTAAATCTATGGCATCGATAATAATGTGGATGCCTTTAACAAAGTCACAGCGTCCGACATAAGCTAAGTTAAGATAATTTTGATTGGTTGTCATTGTTGAAGCAGGTTTAGAAATTGGCTTAGGGCCAAAGGTACGAATGAGGTGAACTTTTTGCTCGGGTGCGTTGTTAATCAGGGCAACTTGTCTTGTCCATTCTGCTAGTACATGGAGAGCATCTATGGAATTAACCATGTTTAGCCAAGCTTTTTGATGGAGTTTTGTCCATTGAGGACTTGTCAAAACATAATTAATTTTGCTGTTGTTTACCTTTAAGCCTGGTATTTCAACATTGCTCAACATTTTGGCTACCGGATCGGGTAGCCCTGCATTATGTAATCGGCACTCTGCACATCGATTAATAATAATTTCGCCATCACAAATTTCTCTGCCCTTGAACAGTAAAGATTGTCGCAGGCAACTAACGCCAGGAGTATGAAAGGTTAAGACAGTTTTCACGCCCTTTTGCTGTGCCCATTGAATATGAGTTAAGCCATTTGTTTGAACAAAACCATGCAAGTGGAGAATATCAGGTTGATATTTATCGAGGAGTTCTGGAAAACCAACTGCGTTGACAGTGGTTCTTGTAAAGCTGCGGGCGCGATCGCGATAATCGGGGAGAGAAGGTAGAATAACGACAGGAATTCCTTCACACTCGTAATATCCCGGTTCAGGAAGCGAACCGGCTTGGTGGAGTGCAACTGTTACTTCAACGCCGCTATTTTTAAGTTGTTGACATAAGCGAGCACAAAATATTTCCGTACCGCCGCTTCCCCAAGGGGGATAATTTTGTAATAAATGTAAAACTCGCATTTTTATTCCTATTTAGGATGATTGATGCGGATTCAAGAGAAAATCAACCAAGCGTTTTTCAGCATTTTTCGGTTTAGGCGGATAGGGAGGAATAGAATATTCCTGTTGTAACAGCATTGATAATTCTTCTGGACTATGATAGATATTCACTCCAGTATATTGAGTTGCACTACGAGCTGCAATTCGGTTTGCAATGACTGGAATTCCTCCGACTAACATTTCTGGAATTCTCGTTAAAACTCCGATTCCCTTAGTTTGGTGAATTAAAATGCCAATCGCTTGAGTGAGATATTTATATAGTTCTTCTTGAGAGACAGTTCCGACGATTTCAAGCCAAGGGTAATTGAGAATTTCCTTTAAACCTTCTGTTTTATACCCAACCATTTTAACTTTGAATGAATCAGTTTGACAAGTGGAATCAATCCAAGCACTAAGTTCTCTAAACCCTTCTCTACTACTGTGATTTCCAGCAGATCCTACAATTAAAAAAAAATCTTTTTTAGTTTCTAAACGTTGTTCTCGAACTTGGGAATAAAAGTTAACTAGTCTTTGAGAGGGATAGTAAGGTAAATAATCAGCAGCAACACCGTGATTGGCCAATAAGATTTGGTCCTCTGCTGAAATTGTAAAAATTTGATTACATAAGGATAGTGATTGAATTTCTCTTTTTAGTAAATCACAAATTTGATCTTGTTTATAATTCCGGAAATAAGCATGAAAATATGATTCGAGTTGATGGGGAAGAGCAACAATAGGAATATTATATTGAGGTGCAATATAAGGAGCAATTTTTTCTCCAGTTGTTTCCCATACTAAAGCTTGGTAATTTTGATGATTGGCAAATTCTTTTTTGTATAAAATGTAACGCCGGCCAATGCTTCCTAGCCGCCTTAATCTAAAAGCATCCCAATCTCCTTGTTGCAAGCTAAACCAACCCCCAGTTAAACGATCTAAGATCGGTCGAGCTTGTTTAAAGGGGGACTCATGTAATTCATTAATATCAAGGTTATTTTGTTGTAAAATTTCAGTAATTTGTTCCGAGCGGTGAATCCCTCCATTAGTAGGATCTTGGAAAGGAAAAGCACAGGAACGAAGAATTTTATGAGTCATAAAAAGTTGAAAAAAATTTTTTCTTAAAAATAAAATTTATCAATTTATTTCTAGGCAAAAATAAGTAATTACCTACTTTAGGTAATGTTTTAGTGGAATCATTTATTTTATATGAATAGGGATAACTATCTTTGATTAAAAAAACTTCATATAAATTGATATAGTTTTCTAAAAAATCAAATAATTCTTCTTTATTGTTATCTTGAATTTCAACTATAATACAAGGTTGATGTTTAGAAAGCACATTCTCGGCTCCTAATAAAACTTCTTTTTCATATCCTTCTACATCAATTTTAATTAGACCTATTTTCTGATTTGGAATATAATTTGCTTGGTAAGAATCAAGTTTAGTAATAGGTATTTGTACTTTTTCAACAACTCCGTCAATTTGTGCATATTCTTGAACAATACTAGATAAATAACTACTCTCAGAAATATAAAATAAAATATTACCTTCTTCATTTCCTAAACATACATTTTCAATTCTATAGTTAGTCAAATCATTTTGCTCAAAAAGAACTTCTGTAAAATAGCGAAGTGAAACATTTGGTTCAAACAAAAAAGTTTTTCTATCAATAGATAAAGAATACAAAGAGCGAAGACCTAAATTAGCACCAATATCACAAAATATTTCATTCATCGGTAAATTATCATTCAAGAATTCTTCTATTTTTCTAATTCCTATTTCATTCCATTTATAACTTTGAGCAAATTGCCAAGTTTTTAAGTCACCTGCAGTTACTGGTACTTCAAGTTTTGAACCATTTGATAAATAAAGGAACCAATAAAAATTACTTTTAGGAGGACCTGCTGGTTTAATTTGTCTTACAAAAAAATCTCTTAATTGATGAGATCCATTTTCATATAAATAATTAATTAAACCAATTAAAAATGGAGATTTAAGAATAAAAATTCCAATATTTTTTCTGATTTGCTTTAAGGTTGCTTTTATCATAAAATAAATTTTCTAAAAAATAAATTCTGTATAGCAATACTAAAATCAGGTGTTGGGTTGACAATAGTTTCCAAAGATTTAAAACCAACTTGGTTTGCTATATATAATTTTAATTTATTTTATCTTCTGGATAAAATAAATTACGAACTTTATGAGTATTTTCTAATATAAAATTAACTTCAGCTTTAGTAAGTCGATCGCGCCATGAAAACTTATTTTGGGTAATATTGCGTTGAGTTTCTAAAGGATGTAAATTTTCATCAGATTGTATCGGTAATTCATAGTAACTTTGAACTAAACTTGATATATGGCTGTCATAATGTAATCCTAGTTGTCGAAAGAGATTTTGAAACTCTTGTTCCGGATTTTCAATAACGTCTTCATATCTCAAAAAAATCCATTCTGGATGTCTTGATTGAAAAATGGCTACTGTATTGTAAATCATATTATATAGTAATACTCCTAGTTCAATAATATCTCCTTCTTTAGATATGAAATTTTTTAAGTCTTTTTTGAAACGGTATAAATAATTTTGCATAAGTAGAGGTTGTTCTAATATATCTATAAGAGGAAATTGCCAATTTGCCTTTTTAATACTACCGACAAAAGATAGAGGATGACGAATCATGATGACTACATTCATATTAAATTTATTTGCTAACCATTCTGAAGAAAAAATAGCGACTGGATCTTTAATTAAAGATGTCTTTTTGTTTAATTTAGCAATATAAAACTCTAGTAAACTATTTATTAATTGTTTGCCTGTTGATAGACCATTAACGTACCTAAAAGCTTGTTTTGTACTATACTTCAAGTTAACAGTATCTTCAATTTGTTGATAATATTTATCTTCATTGGCTGAGCAAATATGTGTAAACCATTTTGTAAACTTAGCTCGACAAACTCCTATTCTTTTTGCTGAAGGTTTTAGAGTTGGAGGTTTCGAGCGTGCCATTGGTAAAAAAGGCTCATCTATATAAATTACTGAAGGTGATCGTGCAATGATTTTACCTACCCATGTCGAACCAGATCGTGGAGCGCCTGTTAATAAAATCGGTTTATGACACAGGGGGTTATGACACTGGTTATTTAATTCCATTGATTTGAAGCTAACTAGATTTAATTGGTTCAGAAATATTTAATGTTTCGATTTGATATTGAAGCCAAATACTTGAATTGAGTAATTGACTATTGGAATTAATTCTAAGTTTTTGAGCTAAATAATTAAATGCCACTTTAGGATATTGCAGAAAACAAAAAAATAAGAACATTACTTTAAAAAAGTGATTATTTTTCTGATTAATTCCTACTCTTAAATAAACACTTTTGTAATATTTCGATAGTTCTTGATATTCAAAGTTTTTTAATTGCTTTCCATCCATTTGCTTAGCAAAATTGAGTGCTGATTCTGTCATATTTAATAATTTTTTTAAATTGTTTGGAGTATAAGGATTGGTAGTTGCTTGCTCGGAATGTTTTCGCCAACTTGCTAAGACTTCCGGCAGGTAAATTGTATTATATAACAAGGACGCACGCATTTCCCATTCAAAGTCACTCATGGCACCCCAATTGTCTTTAAAGTATCCAATGCGATCAAACACTTGCTTCCGAATTAATAGTTGGGTTACAGAGGTGTAAACGGTCAAAACAGCAAAATGGAGCAATCCATCATGGGGAGCTAACCTTTTATGAGGAATATTTAGCCATTTACCAAGGTATTGTCCAATAGGGATTTTTGACCATTGCTGTTGTTCTGGTAACGGAGTTGATTGTTCATCAATAAATTCTAATTGACACTGGCAAAGACTACAATCAGGGTTTTTCTCAAGGGCATCTACCATTTTTTCCAAGCAAGTTGGTTTCATTGTATCATCGCTTGTTGCTATGTAAATATATTCTCCACTAGCTTTTCTGATACAAGCGTTAAATGCTTCATAAATGCCTT
>JAHEOB010000272.1 GCA_018610095.1 Halothece sp. MAG | reverse complement strand
GCAAGAAATTGTTGATGCAACCGTATTACTCCCAGGGGTAATTGGTGGCTTAGGTGGTGCCAATTGCCGTACTGTAGCAGCCCATGCCATTCACAATGGCTTAACCCATCTGCCAGCAACTCACCATCTTCTCCACGGAGAAAAAGTTGCCTATGGGATTTTAGCCCAACTGCGATTAGAAGAAATGGTGCAAAATAACCAACTGGCAGCTTCAGCAAGACAACAATTATTAGAATTTTATGATCAAATCGGTTTACCCAAAAGCCTTGAAGATTTAGGATTAGAAAACGTAACCTTGGCTGAACTACAAACCGTCGCTAAAATTGCTTGTGCCCCTAACTCTGATATTCATCGCTTACCGTTTACCGTAGAAGCAACGGAACTGGTGGCAGCGATGGTATCGACAACCGTATCTACCAAGACTCAACCCGTTTTCGTCAGCCAACAGGATTGACAGGATCATCAAAGAGATTTCGATGGGATTTGACTTTACCCCGGCTGAGCGCATTAAAGCCCTTCCTCCCTATGTTTTTGCTCGGCTGGATGAATTAAAAGCCAAAGCACGAGAACAAGGAATTGATTTAATTGATTTGGGGATGGGTAATCCCGATGGGTTTGCCCCGCAACCGGTGATTGATGCAGCCACTAAAGCATTAAATGCACCGGAAACTCATGGCTATCCCCCTTTTGAAGGAACCACTAATTTTCGCAGCGCGATCGCGCGATGGTATCATCGTCGCTATAGGGTAAACCTATCTGCTGACAGTGAAACCTTACCCCTGATTGGCTCCAAAGAGGGATTAACCCATCTGGCACTGGCCTACATTAACCCCGGAGATACCGTTTTAGTGCCCTCTCCTGCTTATCCTGCCCATTTTCGGGGGCCACTCATTGCAGGGGCTAACGTGCATAACATGGTACTCCAACCCGAGCAAGATTGGCTCATTGATTTATCGGCTATCCCAGAAAAAGTTGCCCAACAAGCGAAGATTCTATATTTTAATTATCCCAGTAACCCTACCACTGCCGTTGCGCCACGAGAATTTTTTGAAGAAATCGTTGCCTTTGCCCGTCACTATTCTATTTTACTCGTGCATGATTTATGTTATGCCGAATTAGCCTTTGATGGTTATCAACCGACCAGTTTATTAGAAATTCCTGGGGCAAAAGAATTTAGTGTCGAATTTCATACCTTATCCAAAACCTATAGCATGGCAGGATGGCGTGTCGGATTTGTCGTCGGCAATCATCAAATTATCCAAGGGCTGCGTACCCTAAAAACCAATCTCGATTACGGCATTTTTTCCGCGGTACAAGCAGCAGCAGAAACCGCACTTGATTTACCCGATTGTTATGTTAAACAAGCCCAACAACGCTATCAACAGCGACGAGATTTTTTAGTCGAGGGATTAAACCAATTAGGTTGGAATCTTAGCAAACCCCAAGCCACAATGTATTTATGGGTACCTTGCCCAACAGGAGAAAGTTCCACTGATTTTGCTTTAAATACCATTGAAAAAACAGGCGTTGTTGTTACCCCTGGTAACGCCTTTGGAGAGGCTGGGGAAGGATATGTCAGAATTAGTTTAATTGCGGAGCACGATCGTTTACAAGAAGTTTTAAACCGATTTCAGCAAGCAGGAATTCGCTATTATTAAAAAGTGTAATTTGATTAAAATAAACGGAATATTATTTTTTATTTAAAAGATAATCATGAGTAAAATTAATATTTTAATTAGTAATAGTCAAAAGAGCCAACGCTTTTGGCTAATCTTAAGTTTTATCTTTGCCTTAATTTATAGTTTTCTTGCTCTTAAACAAGCCTTTAGTCATGAATATGTTATTCAAGATGATGCTAGACAGCACGTTTTTTGGACACTGCGTTTTTTAGATGCAGAATTGTTTCCCAATGATTTAATTGCCGACTATTTTCAATCAGTTGCCCCTGCCGGTTACAGTTTTTTGTATAGCTTGCTAGCGAATTTAGGCATTAATTCGATTCTTTTTAGTAAAGTAATTTTCCTGGGCTTAGATTTAATTTTAACGGGCTATTGTTGGGGAATTTCTTTAGCAATTTTTCCAGTTCCATGTGCCGGTTTTCTGAGTACGTTACTACTTAATCAATACCTTTTTCTACGAGACGATTTAGTTTCAGGAACACCCGTAGCATTTATCTATCCATTATTTACAGCATTTATTTATTCTTTGCTTAAAGAAAGACTTATTCCTTGTTTGATTAGCATTATTCTTTTAGGAGGATTTTATCCGCAAGGCGTTTTAATTGCCATGGGAATTCTAACATTACGCCTTTTTAAATGGAGGCAAGGAAAACTTGAACTGGCGTCTTCTAAACAACTGCGTTTTTCTTTACTAGGGTTATTAGTTTCATTAGTAGTTATGCTACTTTATGCTTTGAAATCATCAGAGTATGGACCAGTAATTAGTGCCGAACAAGCCAAAACCATGTTGGAATTTTTAGAAGATGGAGAAAGCGAGTTTTTTATTAAGAATTCCGGGGAGTATTGGGTAACAGCGATGAGAAGTGGTATTATGCCAAAATTTGATACTGTCTTACCACTAATTGCCACTGGTATTTTAATTATTTTAATTCCCTTTAGGCACTGGTTTTCGCTATTCCAATGGGTAACAGCAAAGGTGACAATTTTATTTGAAATCACTTTTGCTTCTCTTGGAATGTTTTTATTATCTCACTTGTTTCTATTTCAGCTTCATCTTCCCAGTCGATATACGGAACACAGTTTAAGAATTGTAACTGCTATTACAGGGGCTATGGCATTTGTTATTTTACTCGATGGACTATGCGAATTGATACAAAAATTACGGCAGCCCTATCCTAACTTGAAGCAAAGTTTATTGCTAAGCAATATCGTATTAGTATTAGCGATTCCCCTATTGAATCCTCTATGGATGGACAAATTTCCTGAGACTGGGTATATTATAGGCCGTTATCCACAGCTATATCAATTTTTACGAGAACAACCCAAAGATAGTTTAGTAGCTTCAGTTATTGGTGAAGTAAACAATATTCCCATTTTTGCAAGGCGATCAATTTTAGTTGGAAGCAAAGGATATCCGGTTCCTTATCATCTGGGATACTATCGGCAAATTAAAGAACGAACTCAAGATTTAATCAAGGCTTATTATACGACTGAATTATCGGTTTTAAAGAATTTTATTCAAACGTATGACGTTAACTTTTTATTAGTCAAAGAAGGTGTATTTACACCAGAATTTATTAAAGAGAGTGAACCTGGTGATTGGCTACAGCAATATCAACCAATTACTCAAAAAGTGCTGATTTCTTTACAAAATGGAGAAACACCTATTCTTAGTCTATTGAAACAAGAGTGTTCTGCATTTGCTGACAAGGATATCCATGTAGTTGCTACCGAATGTATTGTTGATTAACTAATAGCGCGATCGCGTATCTGCTGAAGTGAATGTATAGTTTTAAAGTGGGCGGTATTGGATTTGAACCAATGACATCCTGCTTGTAAGGCAGGCGCTCTACCGCTGAGCTAACCGCCCAAACCTTTAATATTGTAACTCAGACCGAATGAACTGACAAATATTTCCCCCCTCAAAAGAAGGGGGAGATATAGCCAAGGAATTTAAATCGGTTTCTTAATTAACAGAAGCGAAGTAAACTTTGGATTTAACAGGATCAGGATTCATGGTTTTATCACCAGGTT